>DATGLO010000377.1:0-4861 GCA_035294105.1 Allostellaceae bacterium | reverse complement strand
CTATCACCTGCCCGACCATCCCCATCTCGTGCAAAGCTTCGTGTGGCAGCAATTCGATATCGCACCGCGCTTTCCCGAGCTGCAACGCTTCCTCGCCTTCTGGGAAAAGCACATCGAGGGCAGGCTGCATTCGGTGAAGGTGGCGCAGGCGCCGCTCATCGGGCCGGCGCGCATGCGGCACGCCCAGGCGTCGTTCAGCCTGCATTAAGCGCCGTTAACGCTCAACGCCGCCGCGGCGCCGCGTTGCAGCGCGGCGCGGCGAAAGTTTCGTCGACGACTTGAAACCGGCAAAGCCGCGCCTAAATCGGTAGCCGCGACGGAGGCCGTTCGGGCTCCGTCCGATCATGACCTGCATGTTGCTCAATGGAGGATGTGTAGCCATGCTCAGCATCGATTTCGAACCGCTTTACCGGTCTTCGATCGGTTTCGAACCGATCTTCTCCCTGCTCGAATCGGCCATCGACACGGCGTCGAGCTGGGAAAGCTATCCGCCATACAATATCGAGCAGCGGGGCGAGGACCGCTATCGTCTCACGCTCAATGTCGCCGGCTTCCGCCAGGACGAGCTCGCCGTCGAGACGCAACAAAGCTGGCTGGTTGTCAGCGGCCATAAGGCGCACGACGCGGCGGACGGCCGTTATCTCTATCAAGGCTTCGCCCTGCGGGACTTCGAGCGGCGATTCCAACTCGCCGATTACGTCGAGGTCGAGGGCGCGACGCTCGCCGACGGCTTGCTCACGGTCGAACTGGTACGCGAGTTGCCCGAGGCCATGAAACCGCGCCGCATCGAGATCGGAGCTCCGAAGATCGGCCTTGTCCAAAAGGCGAAGAAGCTTTTGGACCAGGCGGCGTGAAAGGGATTTAGGGAATAGCGGTAAGGGAGCGACACATGGAGGACACGCTCTTTCGCGGCAATCGCGAACCCACCCTCGACGAAATCCTCGCCGAGCCGATCGTGAAAACGGTGATGAAGCGGGACCGAATCGACGAAGATACAGTTCGCACACTGATGCGCCGGGTAAAACCTATGCCGCCCCCGAAGCTGCGCTATGCGCCGCCGCAGCCGCCTTCGTCCGCGGCTCAAGTGCCGCAAGCGAGCATCGGCGTGCTGGCGCAGGCGGTCGCCGCGCCTTCTTGGCCGCGGGTCTTCCCGAGCCTTTGATTAGGGAACGCGCGGCGCAACCGCTGTGGCGCGCGCCCGCGCAACCTGCCGCATAACACCGGATAGCCGGCGTTAACGCGCCGCACCGCTGCGGTGCCCGATCGGTAAATACGCGAGAAAGGGGAGGACGGCGCGCTTAATGCCGCGCCGAGACCTCGTGGGTCTTCAACACCTTGTCGGTCGCGGCATCGATCTCTTCGAGGCGGATGCCGTAATGCCAAAGCCCCGATAGCTGCTCCAAGACGGCGCGCGCCGAGGTCTCGTCGAGGAGCACACCGTCATGCACGGCATGGCTGAGGACGAGGCAGCGATCGCCGGCGAGGTCGACGTCGCGCACCTGAATATCGGGCTCGTGGTGCGCGAGATCGTATTGCTTCGCCAGCGAGCGGCGAATTTCCTTGTATCCGCGGTCTTCGTGGATGGCGCCGACTTCCAGCGTCTCCTGATCGGCATCATCGATCAGCTTGAACATGCGGAAGTCGCGCATCAGCCGCGGGCTGAGATACTGCAGGATGAAGCTTTCGTCGCGGTAATTCGCCCAGGCATAGCGCAGCGTGCCGTAAGGATCGCCGTTGCCCGCGAAGTCCGGGAACCATTCGCGATCCTCGGCCGAGGGATCGAGGCAAATGCGCTTGATGTCGCGCATCATCGCGAAGCCGAGCGCGTAAGGATTGATGCCGTTGTAGCGCGGATCGTCGTATTCGGGCTGGGTCACGACGCTGGTATGCGAATGCATGATTTCGAGGAGGGTGCCGTCGCTGATCAGGCCCTTCTCGTGCAAACGATGCACGATCTCGTAATGACAGAAGGTCGCGCAACCCTCGTTCATCATCTTGGTCTGCTTCTGCGGATAAAAATACTGCGAGACATGACGGACGATGCGCACCAGCTCGCGCTGCCAGGGCTTCAGGCGCGGCGCCCGCTTCTCGAGAAAATAGAGCAAATTTTCTTCCGGCAGGCCGAGCCTCTGGCGGATCGCGGCGAGCTCCTTCTCGGCCAGCTTGGCGTCGGCCGACGCGGTCTCTTGCACGAGCTGCGCGGTGCGCCAGATGTCGTCGTAATTCTCTTCGGCGAAGCGCCGCCGCTCCTCTTCGCGCTTCTTCTCTTCTTCGAGGTTGAGCTTCGGCCGGCGCGCATAGCGATGAACGCCGTGGCTCATCAGCGCATGCGCGGCGTCGAGCGTGCGCTCGACCTCGTCGGTGCCGTAGGTCTCTTCGGCATGGGCGACATAGTCGCGCGCGAAGGTGAGGTAATCGAGGATACCCGTCGCGTCGGTCCACTGCTTGAAGAGGAAATTGTTCTTGAAGAAATGATTGTGGCCGAAAGCCGCGTGCGCGACGACAAGCGTCTGCATCGCCATGGAATTCTCTTCCATGATGTAGGAGATGCACGGGCTCGAATTGATCACGATTTCGTAGGCGAGGCCCTGATAGCCCTTGCGGTAGAGCGCCTCCTCGCGCGCGAAATGCTTGCCGAAGCTCCAATGCCGGTACATCAGCGGCAGGCCGATCGAGGCGTAGGCGTCGAGCATCTGCTCGGACGTGATCACCTCGATCTGGTTGGGATAGACGTCGAGGCCCAGCTCTTGGATCGCGATCTCCTCGATCGCGTCATAGACGCGCCGCAGCTTATCGAAATCCCATTCCGGCCCTTTGAAGAGCAGCTTGTCGTCGCCGGCGACCGAATTGAGCAGCGTTTCAGGCATGCTCCCGGTCCTTGGCGAAAAGATCGTGGAACACCGGATAGATCTGCGACGGATCGGCGACCTTGCGCATCGCGAAGTTCTCATGCGCCGGCGCGATCGCCGCATAGGTGCGCCAGAGGTCGGTCGGTGGCGACGGGAAGCCGTGGCGCAACGTCGCTTCGGCGCCGACTTCGATATAGGCAAAATACTGCGTGAGCGGCAGGATCTCGCCGCCCAAAAGCTGGCTGCAGCGGTCGCTGTCCTCGGAGTAGTTGTCGCCGTCCGAGGCTTGCGCCGCGTAGATGTTCCAGTTCTCGGGATTGTAGCGCTCGCGCACAACCTTAATCATCTCTTCGAGCGCGGTCGAAACGATCGTGCCGCCGGTCTCGCGGCTGTGGAAGAACGTGTCCTCGTCGACTTCCTGCGCGTTCGAGGTATGGCGGATGAAAACGAGATCGACGGTCTTGTAGCGCCGCGTCAGGAAGACGTGCAGCAAAAGGAAAAAGCGCTTGGCAAGGTCCTTCATCGCCTCGGTCATCGAGCCGGACACGTCCATGAGGCAGAACATCACCGCCTGGGCGTTCGGTTTCGGCACGCGCTCGAAGCGGTTGTAGCGCACGTCGACGGGATCGATGTAAGCAAAGCGCCGGGCGCGCTGCCGCGCCGCTTCGAGATCCAATCGCGCCTGCTCGGCGCTCTCGGGATCGTCCGCCTCTTCGGCCGCTTTCGCCTGGCGCTCCATCGCTTCGAGATCGGACGGGCTGGGACGGTTCAACGAGATGCGGCGCGCGAGGCTGTTGCGCATCGTGCGGCGGATATTGAGGCTCGCCGGCGTGCCGTCGATGGAATAGCCGGCGCGGGTGAACTGCGTCGTCTCCATCGATTTGAGCTTGGTCTTGATGAGATTCGGCAACTCGAGATCCTCGAACAGGAGATCGAGGAACTCGTCTTTCGAGAGCATGAACTCGAACGCGTCCTGCTGCCCGTCATCCTCGGGGCTTGCCTGACCGCGGCCGCCACCGCCGCCGCCTTTCTGCGGCCGCTCGATCTTGTCGCCGGCGACGAATTTCTTGTTGCCCGGCAGCACGTATTCGCGTTTGCCGCCGTGCGAGGCCGAGCGGAACACCGGCTCTTGGATGCCCTTCGTCGGGATCGAGACTTTCTCGCCGCCCGCGGCATCGCCGATCTTGCGCCGCTTCAGCGCCTCGGCGATCGCGTCCTTCACCTCGCCCTTGGCGCGCTCGATGAACCGCTGCCGGTTGGCGATGCTCTTCCCTTTGGGATTCGGCCGGCGGTCGATGATGTTCATCGCGCGTTGTCCCCGCGGGCTGCCGGCTAGCCGGCCTTGTTGACGCGCATATACCACTCGACCAGGCGGCGGACTTGCCGCGGCGTGTAGCCGCGCGAGGTCATGCGCTCGAGGAAGTCGTTGTGCTTCTTCTCGGTGTCGCTGTCCTTCTTCGTCCCGAAGCTGATCACCGGCAGCAGGTCCTCGACCTGGCTGAACATGCGCTTTTCGATCACTTCGCGCAGCTTTTCGTAGGACGTCCAGGCCGGGTTCTTGCCCTTGTTCGCGGCGCGCGCGCGCAGCGCGAACTTCACGACTTCGTTGCGGAAGTCCTTGGGGTTGGCGATGCCGGCCGGCTTCTCGATCTTCGACAGCTCCTGGTTCAAGAGCTCGCGATCCATCAACTGGCCGGTATCCGGGTCCTTGTAGTCCTGATCCTCGATCCAGGCGTCGGCATAAGCGACGTAGCGGTCGAAGAGGTTCTGGCCGTAATCGCCATAGCTCTCGAGATAGGCCTTCTGGATTTCGTTGCCGATGAATTCGGCATAACGCGGCGCCAGCTCGGCTTTGATGAA
This sequence comes from Allostellaceae bacterium, assembly GCA_035294105.1. Lineage (GTDB taxonomy): Bacteria > Pseudomonadota > Alphaproteobacteria > ATCC43930 > CGMCC-115725 > CAIKMD01. Next base: position 152 of record DATGLO010000377.1, on the reverse strand, counting down.
GGCGAGGAGCTTCTTTTCCTGGTCCTCGCCGAACTGCTCGCGGCGGATCGATTGCTCGAGGATGTACATGAGGTGCACGGGATCGGCGGAGTTCTCATGCGTGTCGTAGTTGAAGGTCGACGACAGCACCTTGAAGGCAAAGCGCGTCGAGA
>DATGLO010000376.1:0-2222 GCA_035294105.1 Allostellaceae bacterium | reverse complement strand
CGATGAGGACGAGCACGACGAGGCTCGCCAGCCCCGCCATCACACCCATGCCGATCGCCCAGCCGCTCGGCCGCTCGGCCTTGGGCCGCGGCGACCGGGCCGCAATGCCGGTGATTGCGCTCATCGCCCTTGGGATCAGCCGCCGATCGCTTCCTTCAGCGCCTTGCCGAGCTTGGCGCCCGACACGTCGATCCCGGGATTGTCTTTCCAGAATTGCCAGTCGATGCGGCGGAACTTGATGCCCGACGCCTCGTGATCGGCGACGAATTTATGCATCACCGTCTCGGGATAGAGATCGAGATCCGCGCCGAGGCCTTTGTGCATGCCTTCCTGGCCTTGCGTCGTTTGGAGGTAGAGCGCGAAAAGGATCGCCGCATTGGGATGCTGCGCGTTCTTCGGGATCAACAGCTCGTAAGTTTGCAGCTGTGCCGCGTCGGCCGGCACGTCGAGGGCAAGCTTGCCGATATACGGCTCGACATTGGGCTCGCCGCCGACGCAATCGAGCACCAGCGCCTGGAACTCGCCCGAGGCGACGCGGTCCTGGCCGCCGCAATTGAGGATGCCCTGCGCCTGATGGCCAAGCTTCGTGATGTAATCGATCATCTTCGCCTCGCCTTCCCAGCCCTTGGCCGACATGGCGTCGAAGCCGTTGGCGAAAGCCGTGGTGCCGAAGCGGCCCTTGTATTGCGGCTTCAAGAGGTCGTCGATGGTCTTGACCTCGGCGAAATCCTTGCCGGTCTGGGTGTTGTAGAGAACGCCCGGCGTCCCCGTGGCAAAGACGAGGCTATAGCCGTCGGCGCCGATCTGCTCGGCGACGACGCGATCCGGCCAAAGCTTCCGCCACGGCACCTCGACGAACATATTGCTCTTCAAAAGCGGCGCGTATTGCGCGATGCCGGCCGCCCACAGGTCGACCGAGGAAGGCTGACCCGCGCGGAACTCGGTCGCGATCTTCGCGCCGACGATGCCGAACGGCCCGCCATTGGTGACGTTGAAATCGAGATCGACGCCGAACGTGTCCTTGATCCACTTTTTGGCTGCGTCGATATTCGCCTGGCCGCCGAAGACGAGTGGATTGGTGCTCGACAGCATCACCTTTTCGGTCTTGGCGCCGTCGACGATCTTTTGCAGCTCGGGCGACATCGGCGGCTTCACCGCCTGCGCCTCGGCCGCGCCCGTCACGCCGACCGCCGCCAGCATTGCTGCGGCAGCCAGTATTGCTCGCTTCATCCGTCTCTCCTCCCCGTCGTGGCGCCGCGCGCGCCGCTGCGTTGTGTCCGAGCGATCTTGGCCCGACCGCCTAGGCGCTGGCAAGTCGCCCGGCAGCGCGCGCAACCGCCGGGCGCGGCGCCGGGATCTTTGCCAGTAACGGCAATCGGCCCTTACACGCACAGGTTATCCCGAGCTCGGCCGGCGCGTGCTGCCGCGCTCGTAGCGGCGCTTATACCCATCCGGTCACGCGCGCCATGAGCGCATCGCAATCATCGGGCAAGCGATCGCCGCGCCAGGCGACGTGCTGGTCGGGGCGGATGAGCGCGAGGTTCGCTTCGTAGAGATCGCGGCCTTCGCGCAGCGGCACGTCGAATGAGGTGAAGGGAATGCCGCGCTTTTCCGCCGCGCGCGCCAGGGGCCGCGTATCGGCCTCGCCCGCGAGCCGCAATAGCGTGAAGCCGCGTCCGAAATGATCGAACAGCGAGTCACCCTGGCCGAGAAAAAGATGCGGCGCGCGGCCGCCGGGACAAGCGCTCGGCGTATAGCCGACGGGATCGTCATAAGGCGGCGACGTGCCGTCGGAAACGATGATGCGCGAGCCGTCATAGCGCGCGCCCAATTGAATGCCGATCGAGGCGAACTCTTCGCTGAAGCGATCGAAGAACGCGCCGGTACGCGCCCGCGCCGCCGCGCCCGCTTCGCTGTCCTCTTCGATCTCCGGATCGACCGGCGCCGCGCTGAGATCGAGCGAGAAACGTTTCGCCATGCCGGTGTTGCGGAACGCGATCGGCCGCCGCTCGGCTTCGTAGCTGGCAAGCAAATGCGGCCCGCCCCAGCCCTCGATCATCGCGGCAAGCTTCCAGGCGAGATTTGCGGCATCGTCGATGCCGGTATTCATGCCGAAGCCGCCGGTCGGGGTGAAGAGATGGACGGCGTCGCCCGCGAGCCAGGCATTGCCGCGGCCGAAACTATCGGCCACCGCCGCTTGGCCCGCCGTCCACGGAAAATGG
>DATGLO010000375.1:0-6194 GCA_035294105.1 Allostellaceae bacterium | reverse complement strand
TTGGTTCGACGCACAACCTAGACGCGGCGCGGTTAACGCCGACTTAAGGATTTGGTTAGCCGACCGTTAATTGCCGGCCTTCGCTTCGGGAAGCCGCGCCGTGAGCGCCTTTTTCGTGGCGTCGGGCAGCTGAGTTTCGGCGATGCGGCCGCGAATGGCGATAAGCTCCGCGGCGCTGCCCTCGAGCTTGTCGATGCAGTCCCGCAGGTAGGTGCCGAGGCCCTGTTGCTGGCGCCGCGACACCAGGATCTTTTCCGCCGCGAACAGCTCGTCGAGCCGCGCGGCCGGCGTTGCTCCGGTGAGGCGAACATCCTCGACCCCGCCGACGATATCGAAGCGGCGCGAGCGGCGGGCGATCGCCGCCACCATCGCCGGGCCGCCGGCGAAGATGCCGCTGTCGTCGGCAAGCTTGTCGATCAGCGTCTCGAACTGCCGCCGTTGCGTCTCCGCCGGCTCGCGCGACAGCGCCTTGTCGGTCGCGAGCTCGCGCTGCAGCCGGTCGTAGAGCACGCTGCGCGTCTCGGGCATCGCCGCCTTGCTCATCAAAGCGGCGAAAGCATTGAAGCCGGGCGGCGCGCCCGGCAGGTTCGGCTCTTGGCGACCGGCCGCGAGATCGGCGAGGGCGACCAGCGCCGCGCCGAGATGCGGCTGGTTGCCGAGCGTGTCCTTGATCATCGAGGCCGCGCCCATCACCCCGGCGCACAGCTCGTCGATCAGCGGCAGCAAGCTCGGCGGAAGATCTTCCTTGGCCCAGAGCATCGCGCGCTCGAATTTCGCCGCGAAAGCCATCATGTCCTCGAACGCGCGGCTGACCGCATAGCGTAGCCAGAATCCGCCCTCGGCCGGGTCTTTGACGCGCTCGGTCACCGACGCCCAGAGCGAAACGAGATTGCCGTCGCCGAGCTTCGGCGCGGCGCGCGAGGCGAGGGCATCGCGCGCGCGGCTCGACGCCTCGTTGACGAGCTTGTCGATGGCGTCGGTGCGCTCGTGGCGATCGACCTTGCGCCGCTCGGCCTGGATCGCCGCCATGCGCTGGATCGCCGACGGCAGCAGCGATTCCTGATTGTCGAGCTGCTTGATCCAGCGGTGATTGTGCAACAGCTCGGTCGGCGTGATCTGATAGCGATCGAGGAAATTCCGTAAGAGCCGCGCCATCGCGCGCCGGCTTGACGGCCCGTAAAAATCGGCGAGGCTTTCGCACCAGGATTCCTCGTCGGGTGCCGCGGCCAGGCGCAGCGGCGCCTCGCCTTTGCGCGCCTCGCGCACACGCTCCATGATTTGCGTCTCGAAGGACTCGCCGGCCGCACTGAAATGCGCGCGGATCACGCGCACGCCGCCGTTGCTCTCGTCGGCGTAAAGCTCCTCGGCACGCGCCAGCGCGTCGACTTCCGTCCCGACCAGGCAATCGATGATCCAGCGCCCATCGCGCTGCCGCCAGACTTCGTAGCGCTTTCCCGGCCGCTCCCCGCTCATACCGATATTCCCCGACCTCAGCCGCGTCGCGACTCCCCAGCAAGAATCCTACGCGATTGCCGCGCAAGCGGGAAGCCCGCATACTCGATGCCGCATGAAATACCTCGCCATCATCGTCGCCATCGTCGCGGCGATCGTCCTCTCGCAATTCCTCTTCGATTTCTACGGCTGGAACAAGGCGCAGAGCTGCGCTTCGACCGGCGGTCGTAACTGCGGCGGCGCCCCGATCCAGCTCAGTCACTGATCCCGGTCAGCCGCCGATACTGACGCCGATCAGGCGACCCAGCCCGAATGTGACGGCGGCGGCGGCGAGGCCGATGCCGACCTGGCGCGCGCCCGAGAACAGGACGCTTCGGCCCGTGAAGAAGGTGGTGCCGGCGCCGATCGCGAACATCGCGAGAGCGCTGAGCACAAGACTCGCGATCACCGCCGGCAAGCCGGCGAGGAAGAAGAACGGCGCCACGGGAAAGATCGCGCCGATGGCAAAGAGCAAAAACGACGTGCCGCCCGCCGCCCAGGGCGAGCCGCCGAGCTCGTCGGGATCGATGCCGAGCTCTTCGCGCACCAGCGTGTCGAGCGCGGTCTCCGGACTGGCGATGATGTGCGCCGCCAGCTCTTTCGCCTTGTCGGGCGGCAGGCCTTTGGCCTGGTAGATCAGCTCGAGCTCTTCCTGCTCTTCCGCCGGGATCTCGCGCAGCTCCGCGGCCTCGGTCTCGATCTGCCCGCTGTAGAGCTCGCGCGCGCTGGTGACCGAGAGCCATTCGCCCATCGCCATCGAGCAGGCGCCGGCGAGCAGGCCGGCGAGGCCGGTGACGAGCACGGTGCGGGCCGAAAATTCCGCGCCGGCCACGCCCATGACGAGGCTCAGATTCGAGACGAGCCCGTCATTCGCGCCCAACACCGCCGCGCGCAGCGCGTTGCCGCCGGTGCGATGCCGGCCCTCGATCTGGGCGAGGGCGCTGCCCGAAAGTCCGCCTTTGATCGGGCGACTGGCCGCCGCGAGAATGCGCGAATGCGAGCGCTCCATCGCCGGGAGACCGCCGGCCCGGGCTTCGGGCTGGTCGTCGTACATGGTCTGATCGGCGCTCTCGACCGCCGCCACCATCGGCAGCACCAGCGCGGCGCCGAAATGGCGCGCCAGCCATACGAGCATCCGTGTCCTGAAGCTGGCGCGATACTTGCCGGCGCTGTCGCCTGCTTTCGCGAGCTCGGCACGCCACAGCCCCGCGTGCTTTTCCTCGATTGCGGCGAGGCGGCGATAAACCTCGGCCATCGGCGCGCTCTGCTCGTGCTCGGCGAGCACGCGATAGAGCGCGGCGCTGTCGAGCTCGCCTTGGAGGTTGCTGCGATAGCGTTCCGCCGAATTGCGCTCGCTCATAGGGTCGCTCCCATCACGGCCGCGGGCTATGATAACCGCCGATCAAGGAGGCGGTCATGAGCGACGGCGGCAAAATCGTGAAATCCGACGCCGAATGGCAGGCGCAGCTCACGCCCGAGCAGTTCCGCATCGCGCGCAAGAAGGGCACCGAGCGCGCTTTCACCGGCCAATATTGGAATGAGCACCGCGCCGGCACCTATGTCTGCGCGTGCTGCGGGCAGGAGTTGTTCTCCTCGGAGACGAAATTCGACAGCGGCACGGGCTGGCCAAGCTTCTACCAGCCGATCGGCGAGGACAAGGTCGCGACCGAGACCGATCGCAGCTTCTTCATGGAGCGCACCGAGGTGCTGTGCAGCAAATGCGAGGCGCATCTCGGCCACGTCTTCCCCGATGGCCCGCGCCCGACCGGCCTGCGCTATTGCATCAATTCGGCCTCGCTCGCGCTGAAGCCCAAAGATGAGAACTAACTAGCTCCGTTTCTCAAGCGCCTCGACCTGCGCCCAGCCGGCTTCGGCGAGGCGTTTGGCGCGCCGGCCTGATTCGAGCGCCCGCGCGCTCGCCGCCGTGCCTTCGCGCACCCGTCCCATGATCCCCTGGAGGATCGCGGCGAGGCGGAACATGTTGAAGGCGATATAGAAGTCCCAGTCCGGCAGTTCGCTGCGGCCGGTGCGCCGGCAATAGAGCGCGCGGCCTTCTTCCTCGCTCGGAATGCCGAGCGCGGCGAGATCATAGCCGAAAAGCCCGCGATAGGTATCGGGCCCGAGGCGCCACGGCATCATGTGATAGGCGAAATCGCTGAGCGGATTGCCGAGCGTCGACAACTCCCAGTCGAGGATGGCGATCACCCGCGGCTCGCTCGGGTGGAATATCATGTTATCGATGCGAAAGTCGCCGTGGATGAGGGTCGTCTCCTCGCTTGCCGGCGCGTGACGCGGGAGCCAGTCGATGAGCCGGTCCATCGCCGGAATGGTCTCGGTTTCGGAGGCGCGATACTGCTTCGACCAGCGATCGATCTGGCGCAGCACATAGCTGCCGGGTCGGCCATAATCGCCGAGCCCGACCGCGGCGTAATCGACCTTGTGGAGCCGCGCGATGGCATCGTTCATCGCCTCGAAGATGCCGCGGCGCTTCTCCCGGGCGAGACCCGGCAAGGTCGGCTCCCAGAAGACGCGGCCCTCGACATAATCCATGACGTAGAAGGCGGTGCCGACGACGCTGTCGTCCGTGCAAAGCGCGTGCATTCTCGGCACCGGCACGTCCGTCTCGGCGAGCGCCGACATGATGCGAAACTCGCGATCGACCGCATGCGCCGAGGGCAACAGCTTGCCCGGCGGTTTGCGGCGCAGGACATAGAGTCGATCGCCGGCGGTGAGGCGATAGGTCGGATTGGACTGCCCGCCCTTGAATTGCTCGATAGCAACCGGACCGCGGAATCCCGCGATGTGCTCGTGCAACCAAGCCTCGAGCGGCCGCGGATCGAAACGATGCTGCTCGCGCACCGGCATGGTGCCGACGAATTCATCGGGCTTGAAATCATCGCTTTCGCTCATTTCGGCCTCGCTACCGGCTTCAAAAACATGACAAAAAAGACACGATCGGCGAAAGAACGCCGCTCGTTCGCGCAAACAGCCCTTAACAATGCCACGTTTTTAGGCGATGCTTTTAGCCAGAGCATAGACCGCAAGCCATTGTGACTCTCGCCGTTGGGCGCAGCCGTTTCGGCCGCACCGGCCGGAACCCAAGAAACCCTTGCCGCGCAAGGGTTTTTCGCTCGGCCGTAAAATGCCCGTTGCCGCGTCCGGACATTGAAAGGTATCCGGGCTCTTGCCTCGGGATAACTCCGACTCGGCGGAAAACCTCGAAAAAGTCTTTACCGCTATTACATATAGCCGGGATCGTACGTAGTTCTCGAATCGTTATGGTTAATGCATCGTCAATCTTTGAGTCCGACGATCGACGCGAGACCATTGGGTAGAAGAGGCGATATCGCGCAGTGGCCTTGAACTTGCACTTGCACATTTGCTGATGGGTGGAGGTTGGGCATGACGACTCAGGACGGTCTTTTCGGTCTCTTTGCGAAGCAGTACGACACGCAAAAAGAGGCCGAGATGTCCCTCGAGGACTATCTCAAGGCGTGCGCGCGCGAGCCGATGGCTTATGCGACGGCGGCCGAGCGCATGATCGCCGCGATCGGCGAGCCCGAAATGGTCGATACGAGCGTCGATAGCCGCCTCGGCCGCATCTTCATGAATCGGACGATCCGGGTCTATCCCGCCTTCGCCGGCGACTTCTTCGGCATGGAAGAGACGATCGAGCGGATCGTCGGCTATTTCCGCCACGCCGCGCAAGGCCTCGAAGAGCGCAAGCAGGTCCTCTACCTGCTCGGCCCGGTCGGCGGCGGCAAATCCTCCCTCGCCGAGCGCCTCAAGGCGCTGATGGAAAAAATGCCGATCTACGTCTTGAAGGCGGGCAAGGAGATGAGCCCGATCTTCGAGAGCCCGTTGGGTCTCTTCGATCCCAACACCATGGGCGACATGCTCGAGAAGCAATACAAGATTCCGAAGCGCCGCCTGACGGGGCTCGTCAGCCCTTGGGCGCTGAAGCGCCTGGACGAGTTCGGCGGCGATATCTCGAAGTTCAGCGTCGTGCGCGTTCACCCCTCGCGCTTGCGCCAGATCTGCGTCGCCAAGACCGAGCCGGGCGACGAGAACAACCAGGACATCTCCTCGCTCGTCGGCAAGGTCGATATCCGCAAGCTCGAATTCTTTTCTCAGAACGACGCCGATGCCTATTCCTTCTCGGGCGGCCTCAACCGCACGACGCAGGGCATCTTGGAATTCGTCGAGATGTTCAAGGCGCCGATCAAGATGCTGCACCCCCTGCTCACCGCGACGCAGGAAGGCAACTATATCGGCTCCGAAAATATCGGCGCGATTCCGTTCCAGGGCATCATCCTCGCGCATTCGAACGAGGCCGAGTGGCAGACCTTCAAGAACAACCGCAACAACGAGGCCTTCATCGATCGCATTTGCGTCATCAAGGTGCCGTACTGCCTGCGCGCGACCGAAGAGCGGATGATTTACGAGAAGCTGCTGGCCAATAGCGAGCTCGCGGCCAATCCTTGCGCGCCCGGTACGCTCGATATGCTGTCGCGCTTCTGTGTGTTGTCGCGCCTTAAACCGCACGAGAATTCGAATCTCTATTCGAAGATGCGCGCCTATGACGGCGAAAGCCTCAAGGACACCGATCCGCGCGCCCGCACCGTGCAGGAATATCGCGACGCCGCCGGGGTCGACGAGGGCATGACCGGCCTCTCGACGCGCTTTGCCTTCAAGGTGCTGTC
>DATGLO010000374.1:0-2355 GCA_035294105.1 Allostellaceae bacterium | reverse complement strand
TTGGCGTCGTCGCGATCCTGTCGGTGCTTATCCTGCCGATGCCGCCCTGGCTGCTCGATATCAGCCTGGCACTGTCGATTACCTTTTCCGTCCTGATCCTGATGGTCGGGCTGTTCATCGAACGGCCCCTCGATTTCTCGGCCTTCCCGACCGTGCTGCTGATCTCGACGATGTTGCGCCTCGCGCTCAACCTCGCCTCGACGCGCCTCATCTTGAGCCATGGCGGCACCGGTACCGCCGCCGCCGGCCACGTCATCCAGGCGTTCGGCAATTTCGTGATGGGCGGCAATTTCGTCATCGGCGCGATCGTCTTCACGATCCTCGTTGTCGTGAACTTCGTCGTCATCACCAAGGGTTCCGGGCGCATCGCCGAAGTCGCGGCGCGCTTCAGCTTGGATTCGATGCCCGGCAAGCAGATGGCGATCGACGCCGACCTGTCGACGGGCCTGATCGACCAGGACGAGGCCCGCCGCCGCCGCAAGGAGCTGGAGCAGGAGTCCACCTTCTTCGGCGCCATGGACGGCGCCTCGAAGTTCGTGCGCGGCGACGCCGTCGCCGGCCTTATCATCACCGGCATCAATGTCATCGCCGGCATCTTCATCGGCGTCGCGCAGCATGGGCTGAGCTTCAACGAAGCGACCCACACCTTCACCCTGCTGAGTGTCGGCGACGGTCTCGTCTCGCAGATCCCCGCGCTCATCGTCTCGACCGCCGCGGGCATGCTCGTCTCGAAAGCGGGCATCAGCGGCTCGACGGACAAGGCCCTCTTCGGACAGCTCGGCGCGCATCCTGCGGCGCTCGGCATCGCGGCATTCCTTGCCTTCGCGCTCGCTTTGGTGCCGGGCGTGCCGTTCGTTCCGTTCATGGCGCTCGCGGGTCTCGCCGGCGGGGCCGCCTGGAAGGTCAACGACAAGAAGGAAAAGGAAAAGATCGCCAAGGCCGAGGCCGAAAAGGCCGCGGCCGCGCCGCCCAAGGAAGAGCCGATCACAACGGCGCTGCAGATCGACCAGATCCGTCTCGAGCTTGGTTACGGGCTGCTCGCGCTAATCAACAGCGAGCACGGCACGCGCCTCACCGATCAGGTCAAGGCGCTGCGCCGCAGCTTGGCGCAAGAGATGGGCTTCATCATGCCCGCAGTGCGTATCCAGGACAATCTACAGCTCCAAGCCAACGGCTACGTGCTGCGCATCAAGGAGATCGAGGTCGGACGCGGCGAGCTGCGCCCCAACATGCTGCTGGTGATGGATCCGCGCGGCGAGCCGATCGCGCTCAACGGCGAGAACACCACGGAGCCGACCTTCGGCTTGCCCGCGCAATGGGTGTCCGAGGGCTTGCGCGAGGAAGCGCAGTTCCGCGGCTATACCGTCGTCGAGCCGCAGACCGTCATCACCACCCATCTCACCGAGGTGGTGAAGGACAATATGGCGGAGCTGCTCTCTTATTCCGAGACGCAGAAGCTCGTCGACGAGCTCGACAAGCCGCATCAGAAGCTCGTCACCGACATGGTGCCGAGCCAGATTTCGATGGGCAGCATCCAGCGCGTGCTGCAGAACCTGCTCGCCGAGCGCGTCTCGATCCGCGACCTGCCGACGATCCTCGAAGGCATCGCCGAGGCTTGCGGCTTCAGCCGCAACATCTCGGTCATCACCGAGCATGTCCGCGCGCGCCTTGCCCGCCAAATCTCGGACGCCAACGCGAACGATCAGGGCGTCATCACGCTCGTCAGCCTGTCGCCGCAATGGGAGCAGACCTTCGCCGAAGCCCTGACCGGCCAGGGCGAAGACAAGCATCTCAGCCTGCCGCCCTCGAAGCTGCAGGATTTCATCGCCGCCGTGCGGACGAACTTCGAGCGTCTCGCGATGCGCGGCGACACGCCGGTGTTGCTGACCAGCCCGGCGATACGCCCCTATGTGCGCTCGATCATCGAGCGCTTCCGCGCCATCACCGTGGTAATGTCGCAAAACGAAATCCATCCGCGCGCGCGGATCAAGACGCTCGGCACGATCTGAGCGGCGGGATGAGAAACGATGCGGCTTAGAACCTTCACCGGCAGGTCGACCGCCGACGCCATGGCGGCGGTGCGCGCCGCGCTCGGTCCCGACGCGGTGATTGTCTCGGCGCAAGACGACGGCAACGGCAACACGCGCCTAACGGCCGCGCTCGACGACCGCCATACCGGCGCGCCCGACATTCCGGCGCTCGACACCCTCATCGGCAAGGCGCTCGATTTCCATGTGCTGCGCCCGGCGATGCGCGCCATGCTGATCAACGAAGCACTGCAATCGGGAATTGAAGCCCCTTCCGAAGCGCTCGCCTCGGCGCTCGGCCACACGCTGCGATTTGCGCCACTCGCCG
>DATGLO010000373.1:0-3766 GCA_035294105.1 Allostellaceae bacterium | reverse complement strand
CCGATAACTCTTTGGTTTGAAAACCCGCCTCTCGTATCGTGCCGTGCGCGCCGGATTCTTTTTCTGTCACGTCGCACAACCAGCGTCGATAACATTACCTAAGCGAATTCGGAGAACGCAACAACTCTGAAACGAATCTGTCGCTATTTTTTTGGTGCGACTTCGCCGCAACGCTTGACACGAATCAGAGCGCTTTGATGCGCGCCGAGAGACGAGAGAGCTTACGCGCAACAGTGCGTTGATGAACAACGCCCTTCCCGATTCCGCGTTGCATTTCCGGCGCCGCGTCCGCGTAAGCTTGCTTCGCGGCGTTCTTGTCGCCAGCCGCGATCGCGGTCTCGACTTTTTTCACGTAGCTTCGAATGCGGCTCATGCGCGCGCGGTTGACTTCCGTGCGCCTCTGCGTTTGTCGATTGCGTTTTTCCGCCGAAGGATGATTGGCCATCGCCGATCCGTCTCAACTGTCTTGGAAGGGCGGGCTTATAACCGCACCGCTTCGGAGCGTCAAGTCAGCGGTGCTTGAACGACGGCTTGCGCTTCTCGACGAACGCAGCCATGCCTTCTTTCTGATCTTCGGTTGCGAACATGGCGTGGAAGAGACGTCGCTCGAAGCGAACGCCTTCCGCGAGAGTGGTCTCAAAAGCCCGATTTACCGCCTCTTTTGCCGCCAAGACCGCCGGACGCGATTGCGCCGCGATCTTGTCGGCGAGCTTCATCGTCTCCTCCAGAAGCTTGTCGTTCGGCACGACGCGGCTGACGAGACCGCAGCGCTCCGCCTCCGCTGCGTCGATCATTCGCCCCGACAACACCATCTCCATCGCCTTCGCTTTGCCGACCGCGCGCGTCAGGCGCTGCGTGCCGCCCGAGCCGGGAATGATCGCGAGCGTGATCTCGGGCTGGCCGAATTTCGCGCTTTCCGCCGCGATGATCGTGTCGCACATCATCGCGACCTCGCAGCCGCCGCCGAGCGCGAAACCCGCGACCGCGGCGATGATCGGCTTGCGGCACGTGGTGATGCGTTCCCAGCCATTGGTGATGAAATCTTCAAGGTAGCACTCGACGAAAGTCTTGCTCGCCATCTCCTTGATATCCGCGCCGGCGGCGAAAGCTTTCTCGCTGCCCGTGATGACGACCGCGCCGACTGCCGCGTCGCGCTCGAAAGCGTCGAGAGCGCTGCCCAACTCGCCTATGAGCGCGTCGCACAACGCATTGAGCGCCTGCGGCCGGTTAAGCGTGATGAGGCCGACCGCACCGCGCGTTTCGACGAGGATATTCTGGTAGGTCATCGTTGATGGCCCTTCTTACTTGTGAGGGGAAAGCGTGAAACCGACGGCGAGCTTGCCGCTTTGTTCCGCGAAATCGAGCCGCAACTGCTCGGCATCGCGCAACCACCGGTCGGAACCCGAGGCTTTCCAGCCGAGCGGCGGCAGGCTCGCCGCGTAGAACGCCTCGACCTTGGCGCGCGTCGTGGCGCCGGCTGCCCGCGCCTCGACGATGCGCCCCTCCGGCTTGTCGAAAACCACGTCGGAATTGGGCACAGGCTCGAGCCCGGGCATCAACGGCACGTCCTCGGTGCCGGCGACGAATTCATCCGCGAGCGCGGGGCGGGCGGTAAGCCAAAGCAGCGGCAGCAGAAGCATAAGCGCACGCATGCGGCGCAGCCTACTCACTTTTGCCGCGTGGGACAGTAAAAAGTCGAGCGCCCGCCTTGCACGATGCGCCGGATGCCGGTCTTGCAGTCGCAGCCGGGACAGCGCTCGCCTTCCTTGCCGTAAACCGCCCAGTGATGCTGGAAATAGCCGAGCTCGCCCGAGGTCTGCACATAGTTGCGCAGCGACGAGCCGCCCGCGGCGATGGCGCGCGTCAGCACGTCGCGGATGGCGGTCGCGAGCCGCTCGGCACGATCGCCTTGAACTGTTTTCGCCAGCCGTTTCGGCGAAAGCCCGGCGCCGTAAAGCGCTTCGCACGCATAGATATTGCCAATGCCGGCGACGACGCGCTGATCCAAGAGCGCCGCCTTGATCGACGTCTTCTTGCCGTGAAGCAAAGCCGCCAGCGTCGGCCCGTTGAATTCGTTGCCGAGCGGCTCCAGCCCCAAATGCCGAAAGCGCGGATGCTCGGCAAGCGTCGCTTCCTCGCCATAATCGAGGAGGCCGAAGCGCCGCGCATCGTTAAGCCGCAGCTCCGTGCCGTCGGCGAAATGGAACACGGCGTGATCGTGTTTCTCGCGCGGCGGCGCCTTGCCGGGCGGCGCGATAGTGAGCCGGCCCGACATGCCGAGATGCGCGATCACCACGCCGCCCGCCGGGGAATTGGCGCCCGCGAAATGCATCAGGATGTATTTGGCGCGGCGCGACACGCGCTCCAAACGCTTGCCGGCGATCTGCGCGGCAAGCCCGGGCGGGATCGCGCTGCGCAGATCGGGGCGCGCGAGATCGAGCCGCTCCAAGAGCTTGCCGCTCAAGGAGCGCGCCAGGCCGCGCACCACGGTTTCAACCTCGGGAAGTTCTGGCATCGGATGCGGTTTGGCGCGAGAGCAGGCGCTGCGCTAGGGTCGGGACATGCCGCGCCAGCATACAAGCACCCGTCGATCGCGCCAGTCTCGAGACGAAAGGGCTCGAAGCGAAGGGGCTCGAAGCGAAGGGACCACGGCGCGCGAGACCGATTTCGGCTTTCGCCGCGTCGCCGAGGACGAGAAGACGCGGCTGGTGCGCGAGGTCTTCGACCACGTCGCAAGCCGCTATGACCTGATGAACGATCTGATGAGCGGCGGCATCCATCATCGCTGGAAGGCGCAGCTCATCGATCGCCTTCATCCGCGCCCGGGCGAAACCTTGCTCGACATTGCGGGCGGCACCGGCGATATCGCGCGGCGGTTTCTCGGGCGCGCCGGCAAGGATGCCCGTGTCATTGTTTGCGACATCAACGCGGCGATGGTCGAGGCCGGTCGCGACCGCGCGCTCGATGACGGCATCCTCCATGGGATCGCCTGGACGGTCGGCGATGCCGAAAGCCTGCCGCTGCCCGATGCGAGCATCGACGCGGCGACGATCTCGTTTGGATTGCGCAACGTCACGCGCAAAGAGCGCGCGCTGGCGGAAGCCTATCGTGTGCTGAAGCCGGGCGGACGCTTCTTCTGCCTCGAATTCAGCCGCGTTGAGGCGCCGCTCTTGCGCCGCGCCTACGATCTTTATTCTTTCGCCGTCCTGCCGCGGCTCGGCGCGCTCATCGCCAAGGATCGCGGCGCTTATCAGTATCTGGTCGAGAGTATTCGCCGATTTCCGCCGCAGGCAGAGCTTGCCGCGATGATGGAGCGCGCCGGTTTCGAGCAGGTAGGCTGGCGCAATCTTTCCGCCGGCATTGCCGCTATTCACAGCGGCTGGCGACTTTAGTATCGGGGTTGCACAGGGATCGCGGCGCGCGTATAGACAGAAATTACGTGTTGAAGGCGTAAAATCTGATACATGCTGCACGGCCGGCGCATTCTTCTGATTATCTCGGGCGGCATTGCCGCCTATAAGGCGCTGGATTTGATCCGGCGCCTCAAGGAGCGCGGCGCGACGGTGCGCTGCATCCTGACGGCGGGCGCGCAGCGCTTCATCACGCCGCTATCGGCTGCCGCGCTGTCGGGCGAGAAAGCCTATACCGATCTCTTCTCGTTGACGGACGAGAGCGAGATGGGCCATCTCCGGCTGGCGCAGGAAAGCGATCTCCTCGTCGTCGCGCCCGCCTCGGCCGATCTCCTCGCGAAGATGGCCGGCGGTCT
>DATGLO010000372.1:0-4717 GCA_035294105.1 Allostellaceae bacterium | reverse complement strand
GCTTTTCCGTGTGTTTTACTAGGTCATTTCGCACGGTGTCTGCGTACGGATGGGAACAAATAACGAACATTGCTCGATTTGGCGATTACTGCGAGTTGCGGGATTTGCCCCGCGATTTTGCTCTAACTCCCGATTTTTCATCGATTTTTACTACTCGAACGCTTGTGTTCCCATGTTGTCCCATGCTATCCCATACAGTCCCATTTTTTGGAGGCCCGCGCAGAGGGCGGCAGGTGCGCGGTTTCCCGGGACGATCTTGGTCGCGGGCATACTTGGGGGAACCTGCGTTGGCGCTGTTTTCTTCGACCTATTTCAACAAGATCGACCGCAAGGGCCGGGTTTCGGTCCCGGCCGGGTTTCGCGCCGCCCTGGCCGGCCAGAGCTTTGCCGGAATCGTCGCCTTCCGCTCGCTGAAATTTCCCGCCCTCGATGCCGGCGGCTACGACCGGCTGGAAGAGATCGCCAAAGGTCTCGACGAGTTGCCCGAATTTTCCGACGAGCATGACGCCCTCGCCTCGATCCTTTCGGACGCGTGTGACCTGCCTTTCGACAGCGAGGGCCGCATCGTCCTGCCGCAACACCTCATCGAGCATGCCGCGCTCACCGAGCAGGTCGCCTTCGTCGGCATCGGCCGCAGCTTCCAGCTCTGGGAACCGACGCGTTATCAGCGCCACCAGGACGAGATGCGCGAGCGCGTCCGCCAGCGCGGCTTCACCCTGCCGCCGCGGAGTCCGGCACGGTGACGCAGCTTCCGGGCGCGCATATTCCTGTCCTCCTTGCCGAAGTCGTCGCTGCGCTGAAACCCCGTGATGCCGGGCTCTATCTCGATGGCACCTTCGGCCGGGGCGGCTACAGCGAGGCGCTCCTGCGCGGTGCCGATTGCCGCGTGGTCGCTCTCGATCGCGATCCGGCAGCGGTAAAGCACGGCGAGGATCTCGCGCGGCTTTACGCCGGCCGCCTCACCTTGATCGAAGGCCGCTTTTCCGAGATGGAGCGGCTTTTGGCGCCGCTCGGCGTCGAGCAGGTCGCAGGCGTCGCGCTCGATCTCGGAATCTCTTCGACGCAAATCGACGACCCGGCGCGCGGTTTCTCGTTCCGCGCCGACGGGCCCCTCGATATGCGCATGAGCGGCACGGGGCGTAGCGCCGCCGATCTCGTCAACAGCACCGACGAGACGGAACTCGCCGCGATTATCCGCGACTACGGCGAAGAGCGCTATGCCCGCCGCATCGCCCGCGCGATCGTCGCAGCACGGCCGCTGAGCCGCACGGGCGAGCTCGCCGCCGCCATCCGCAGCGTTGTTCCCGAGACCGGCGGCATCGACCCGGCGACGCGCACCTTCCAGGCATTGCGCATCGCGGTGAACGACGAACTCGACGAGCTCGACCGCGGCCTCGCCGCCGCCGAGCGCATGCTCGAACCGGGCGGGCGGCTCGCCGTGGTCTCGTTCCACTCGCTCGAGGATCGACGCGTCAAAGATTTTCTCCGGCGTCGCAGCGAAGCGGCGCCGCAAGGCAGCCGCCACGCTCCGGCGGCGCGCACGCCGGCGCCGAGCTTCCGCCTGCTGCAACGCAAGCCGGTCGCGCCGACAGCCGGCGAGGTTGCGCGCAATCCGCGTGCGCGCTCGGCACGGCTGCGCGCCGCCGAGCGCACGGCCGCGCCCGCCTGGGACGCCGCCGCATGAGCATGATCCGTCCCGGCACCCTTGTCTGGTTCTGCATAGTCGTCGCGGTCGGCTATGCGATGTTCCAGGTGAAGTACGAAGTGATGCAGC
Organism: Allostellaceae bacterium; assembly: GCA_035294105.1. GTDB lineage: Bacteria > Pseudomonadota > Alphaproteobacteria > ATCC43930 > CGMCC-115725 > CAIKMD01. The sequence goes on along the minus strand of DATGLO010000372.1, from coordinate 2,943 downwards.
AAGAGCAGACGCTCGCCAGCATCAATCGCCAGATCACCGACGACCGCGAGCAGATCCAGGTGCTCGACGCGGAGTGGAGCTATCTCACGCGGCCCAACCGGATCGAGCAGCTCGCCGGCCGCTTCCTGAAGCTTTCGGGCATGAGCGCGGCGCAGATAGTTTCGCTCGGCGATGTTCCGCTGCGCGCCGGCGCCTCCGCCGCTCTCGCCGCCGATCCTGCCTCGACGCCCTCGGCGCCCGCGGCCGCGGCGGCGGGAACGCGGCTCGCCGCGGTCACCGGGGGAGCACAGCCATGAGCGTTGCGCAGCCACGCGAAGACAATCCGTGCCGTCCCCGCCATTTCCGGCCGGGCCCCGCGGGACCCGAATTGCAGGAAGGACCGGCGAAGCAATGGATCGAAACCAGCCGGACGCGCCTGATCATCGCCGGCGCGCTGATGGCTCTCGCCTTTCTGGTGATCGCCGGCCGGCTCGTCGAAGTATCGGGGTTCAAAGCCGGCGATTCCCGGCTCGCGCATAACAGCGCGCCGGCGCCGATCCTGACCAGCCGCGCCGATATCGTCGACCGCAACGGCGTGCTGCTGGCGACCACCCTCGTCACGCCCTCGCTCTTCGCCGATCCCAAGGAAGTGCTCGATGCGCGCGAGGCGGCGAAAAAGCTCGTTCAGGCACTGCCCGACCTCAACGAGGGCGAGGTCTACGCCAAGCTAACCTCCGACAAGAGCTTCGTTTGGATCAAGCGCCAGCTGACGCCGCGGCAGATGGCGGCGGTCAATGCACTCGGTATCCCCGGCCTCGATTTCCAGGACGAAGACAAGCGCATCTATCCGCAAGGCAGCACCTTCGCCCATGTCGTCGGCTATGCCGGCGTCGACAACAAAGGCCTTGCCGGCATCGAGCGCAGCTTCGATGACGCTCTGCGCAGCCGGCACGCGCCGCTCCAGCTGTCGGTCGACCTCCGCATCCAGGCGATCTTGCGCGAAGAGATGGCGAAGCAGATCGCCGCCTTCGACGCAGTCGGCGGCAGCGGCCTCGTCATGAACGTCAACACCGGCGAAGTCCTAGCGCTGGTGTCGCTCCCCGATTTCGATCCCAACGATCCCAGCGCCTCGCCGATTGCGAATTTGTTCAATCGCGTCACCCTCGGCACGTACGAGATCGGCTCGGTGTTCAAGATCTTCACCGTTGCGATGGCGCTCGACGACGGCGTCACGACGATGAACGGCGGGTACGACGCCAGCCACCCGATCCAGATCGGGCGCTTCACGATCCATGACGACCACGCGCAGAACCGCTGGCTCTCGGTGCCCGAGATTTTCCAATATTCGTCGAACATCGGCGCGGCGAAGATGGCGGTCGATGTCGGCGCCGACCGTCAGAAGGAATTCCTCGCCAAGCTCGGGCTGTTGAAAGCGCCGAATTTCGAGCTGCCCGAAGTCGCGGCGCCGATCCTGCCGCCGGTATGGCACCCGGTGAACGTGATGACCATCGGCTTCGGCCAAGGCATCTCGGTGAGCCCGCTGCAGATCGCGACCGGCGTCAGCGCCGTGGTAAACGGCGGCATCTATCATCGCGCGACGATCCTGAAGCTGCCCGCCAACGAGCCGGTGGCCGGCCGGCGGGTGATGTCGGAATCGACCTCGCTCGACATGCGCAAGCTTTTGCGTCTCGTCGTCGAGAAAGGTACCGGCAAGTTCGCCGAAGCGCCCGGCTACGTGGTCGGCGGCAAGACCGGCACGGCCGAGAAGGTCTCCGGCCACGGCTACGCCATCCACTCGCTGATTTCGTCCTTTGCCGGGGCGTTTCCGATGAACGACCCCAAATACTTTATCATGATCTCGATCGACGAGCCGCACGGCAACAAGCAATCCTTCGGCAATGCCACGGGCGGTTGGGTCGCGGCGCCCGGCGTTTCACGCAGTGTCGAGCGCATGGCTTCGCTCCTCGGAATTCAGCCGGTGGACGAAGATTCGCCCGAAATTCGCCGTTCTTTGATGGTCGGCTTGCCCGCACCCTCGGGGCGCAAATTTGCGTCTAACTGAGCTCATGGACGGGGGAGCCGCCCTCCGACTGCCGACCGGGTTGATCGAACCCGACGTGACGGGTTTGACCGCGGACTCGCGCGCGGTGCAACCGGGATTTCTCTTCGCCGCTCTGCCGGGCACCCAGGTCGACGGCAAGCGCTTCATTCCGGATGCCGTCGCGCGCGGCGCCGTTGCGGTGCTGGCGAAAGACGCCGAAGGCCTCGACGCGCGCTTGCCGATCATCACCGACGACAATCCCCGCCGCACCTTCGCGCGCATGGCGGCACGCTTTTACGCGCCGCAGCCCAAGACGATCGCCGCCGTCACCGGCACCAACGGCAAGACCTCGGTGACCGTGTTCTTGCGCCAGATCTGGGAAAAGCTCGGCACGCCGGCGGCGAGCCTCGGCACTATCGGGCTCTTTGCGCCGGGCATCGAGCAGCCCGGCAGCCTGACGACGCCCGATCCCGTCACGCTCCATCGCGATCTCGCGATGCTGGCAAAGGCCGGCATCGATCATGTCGCGCTCGAAGCCTCGAGCCACGGCCTCGACCAATTCCGCCTCGACGGGCTCAACGTCACCGCCGCCGCCTTCACCAATCTCACGCGCGACCACCTCGACTACCACGCCGATATGGAGGCGTATTTCCTGGCGAAGGCGCGGCTCTTCACCGAGCTGCTGCCGCAGCGCGGCACCGCCGTCTTCAATATCGACGCGAGCCAGACCGCGCGGCTGACGCGATTGAGCCAATCGCGCGACCAGAAGATCATCACCTACGGCCGCAATCCCGCCGCCGATATCTGGATGTCGGACGCGCTCCCCGAAGGCCTCGGCCAGCGCATTACTTTCTCTGGCTTCGGCCATAAGCGGACGATCTGGCTGCCGCTGCTGGGCACGTTCCAGGCGTGGAACGCGCTCG
>DATGLO010000371.1:0-5664 GCA_035294105.1 Allostellaceae bacterium | reverse complement strand
CACGTAATGGCCGGTCGCGAGCGCATCGGCACCCAACTCTTTCGCCATGCCGAGGAGATCGCGGAACTTCACGGTGCGATTGCATTGGATGCAGGGGATCGGCGTTTCGCCTTGCGCATAGGCATCGGCGAAAGTGTCGATCACCTCGGCGCGAAAACGGCTTTCGTAATCCAAAACGTAATGCGGAATGCCGAGCCGTTCGGCGACACGCGCGGCGTCGTGGATATCCTGGCCGGCGCAGCAGGCATGCGCCTTGCCGGTCGCGGCGCCGTGATCGTAAAGCTGCAAGGTGACGCCGATCACCTCGCAACCGGCTTCGGCGAGGAGCGCCGCGGTGACGCTGCTGTCGACGCCGCCCGACATGGCGACGACGACGCGGCAATCCTGCGGCGGCTTCGGGAGATCGAAAAGATGCGCGGGCATAAGCCGCGCTCAGACGTTCATCATGTTGCGCGTCGCTTGCGGCAGGCGCACGGTCAGGCCATCGAGTTCTTCGGTCATGATGATCTGGCAGCCGAGGCGCGAGGTCTGCGTCAGGCCGAACGCGAGGTCGAGCATGTCTTCCTCGTCCTCGCTCGCGTCTTTCAAGAGCTCGTACCACTCCGGATCGACGATGACGTGGCAGGTCGAGCAGGCGAGCGAGCCCTCGCACGCGCCCTCGATATCGATGTCGTTGCGGTGCGCGATCTCCATCACGGAAAGACCGACCGGCGCCTCGACCTCGCGGCGCGAGCCGTCACGCTGGATGAATATTATTCTTGGCATCTAAGCTCTCTCAGCTCGGGATTTTCGGCGCGAGGTCTTCGGCATCCACCGCCGCTTCAAGCACCGCGTTCTCGATTGGCGCGGTGCCGAGATCGTTGCTGCGGAGAAGCGCCAGCCCGGCGGCTTCGGCGGCGAGCGCCAGCGGCCCTTCCTCGATCGGCGGCAGCGCCACCACCGCATGCGTCACGGGCCGGCCGAGCTGGCGCTCGGCGCGCATCCGCAGGCCGACGAGCAGCGCCCTAAGGTCGGACGCTTCGAGCAGCGGCTCGCCGTCAGGGCTGGGCAGAATCTCGGGATTGCCACCGACGGAAAAAGCGACCGCGCCCGTTCCCTTGGCGAGCGCGATGCCGACCGCGGCCCCCGGGGCCGACGGATCGGCCGGCGAGCCGTCGGGCTCTTCGATCTGGAACAGCTTGGTCACGCGTCAACTCAAACGTGAAAGGATTCGCCGCAGCCACAACGGCCTTTTTCGTTGGGATTGCGGAAAGTGAAGCCCGATTCCAGCTTGTCCTCAACGTAATCCATCTCGGTGCCGATGATGAACATCGTCGCCTTGGGATCGATCAGGATGGTGACGCCGCCCGCCTCGACCACCTCGTCGAACTTGCCCTTCTCGTCGGCGTATTCGAGCGTATAGGTGAGGCCGGAGCAGCCGCGCGCCCTGACGCCGACGCGAATCCCCACCGACGGCTTGCCGCGCTTGGCCAGGAGCGCCTGGATGCGCGCGGCCGCGGCGTCGGTCACGGTCATTGCTTGCTTGCGGGGGGGCCTGGTCGCAGCGGTCGCCATGGGTCGCTCCAATACCACCCTTATGTGGTAGCCGCCAGCCGGGAAGTCATCCCCAGCCCCGCCTTCCCGGTCTCGCCCAGATGCTTAACGGCCGCCGCCAAGGTTGCGACGGCAAAATCGACTTCGTCGGCCGTGGTAAACCGGCCGAGACCGATGCGAAGCGAGGCGGCGGCAAGGTCATCGGAAACGCCGAGCGCGCGCAGCACGAAGGAGGGCTCGACCTCGGCGGCGGTGCAGGCCGAGCCGGTCGAGAGCGCGAGACCGGGGCAGGCCTCCATCAGCGCCGGCGCCGGGATTCCGGGAAAGCTGAGATTGAGATTGCCGGGCAGGCGTTGGAGGGCGTCGCCGTTAAGGAGGGTCTGCGGCAAAGCGCGCTGCACGCCGTAAAGAAAGCGCTGGCGCAGCCCGATGAGCCGCTGCGCCTCTTCCGTCATCTCAAGCTGCGCCAAGGCCGCCGCTTCGCCGATGCCGACGCAAAGCGGCGTCGGCAAGGTGCCCGAGCGCATGCCGCGCTCTTGCCCGCCGCCATCGATCAGCGGCGTCACCCTCGCCCGCGGCCGGCGGCGAATGTAAAGCGCGCCGATCCCTTTCGGCCCGTAGACCTTGTGGCCGGAGATCGACATCAGATCGATCTTCATCGCTTCCACATCGACGGGAATCTTGCCGACCGCCTGCGCCGCGTCGGTATGAAAGAGAATGCCGCGCGCGCGGCAGAGCGCGCCGATCTCGGCGAGCGGCTGGATCACGCCGATCTCGTTATGCGCCGCCATCACCGAGACGAGTGCCGTCTTGTCGTCGAGCGCGTTCCGCAGGCGATCGAGGTCGACGAGGCCGTTCGGCTCGACCGGCAGATAAGTCGCGCGGAAGCCTTCGGCTTCCATCGCCTTGGCGCTTTCGAGCACGCATTTATGCTCGGTAACGAGCGTGACGACGCGGTCTTTGCCGAATTGCTTATGGAAGCGCAGCGCGCCTTTAATCGCGAGGTTGTTGGCCTCGGTCGCGCCCGAGGTGAAGACGATCTCGCGCGCCTCGGCATTGATCAGCGAAGCAAGCTGACCGCGGGCGCGCTCGACCGCGGCTTCGGCCTCGCGGCCATAGGCATGCGTGATCGAGGCCGGATTGCCGAATTTCTCCGTGAACCACGGCAGCATCGCTTGCAGCACGCGCGGATCGACCGGTGTCGTTGCCTGGTAGTCGAGGTAGACCGGCGGCTGGTTGGCCTTGCGGGCGACGGCGGCGGTCATGCGGCGCTCGCACGGGTGCGGGCGTAGAGCGCGCCCCAGGCATCGACCAGGCGATCGATATCGGCTTCGGTCGTGCTCCAACCCAAACTGATGCGGATCGCGCCTTCGGCGAGCGCCGGTGCGACGCCCATCGCGTCGAGCACATGACTGCGGGCGACCTTGCCCGAAGAACAAGCCGACCCGGCGCTGACCGCGACGCCGGCGAGATCAAGCGCAATTACCTGCGTCGAAGCGGCGACGCGCGGCATCGCGATGGAGAGCGTGTTGGGCAAGCGCGGCGCATCCGCGCCGAAGACGACGGCGTCGGGCGCGAGCGCGCAGAGCCGGGCTTGTGCCGCATCGCGCAACGCGGCGACGCGTGCGTCGTCAGCGAGCGTGTCGCGGGCTGCGATCGCGGCCGCGCCGAAGCCGGCGATGCCGGGCAGATTCTCGGTACCGGCGCGCCGCCGCTGCTCTTGCCCGCCGCCGCGGATCAGCGGATCGAGGTCGAGGCCGCGCCGCACGACAAGGGCGCCGACGCCCATCGGTCCGCCGAGCTTATGGGCCGAGAGGCTCATCAGATCGACGTCGAGCGCGGCAAAATCGACCGCTATCTTGCCCGCGGCCTGGATCGCATCGCAATGGACCAACCCGCCCGCGCGGTGCGCGATCTTCGCGGCCGCCGCGACCTCCTGGATAACGCCCGTCTCGTTGTTGGCGAGCATCAGCGAGATCAGCGCCGGACGAGGATCGCTCGCCAGCATTGCTTCGAGCGCACCGAGATCGACGCCGCCGTCGGTCAGGGCGGGGATGATCGCGGCGTCGGGCGCGTTGCCTAGAATCGAATCGTGTTCGATTGCCGAGACGGCCAGGCGTCGCCCGCGAAAGCCGCTCAGCGCGAGCGCATTCGCTTCGCTGCCGCCGCCGGTGAAAACGATCTCGTCGGGCCGCGCATGGACGAGTGCCGCGACGGCCTCGCGCGCTTCGTTGAGGATGCGCTTGGCGCCGCGGCCGAAGCGATGCACCGAGGACGGATTGCCGAGCGTCGCCAGAGCCGCGGCGACAGCCGCCGCGGCTTCCGGCCTTACCGGCGCGGTCGCATTCCAATCGAGATAACTCGTTTGCATCGGAACCGGAGGCTATTGCGCGGCGACACCCGGCGCGGGCACGGCGATCTCGCGGCCCTTGCTTTGCTCAAGCGTCTGACAATGGAGCGCGCCGCTGCGGCCGAGCACGCGCTGCTCGCACACATCGGCGAGGGTGACGGAACTCAGATAGAGATGGATCTGATTGCCGAGCTCTTCCCAGAGGTCGTGCGTCAGGCAGCGGGTCCTGTTGCCGCTGCAGCCTAAGGGCGCACCGGGGGTGCAACGCGTGGCGCGGATCGGCTCGTCGACGGCAAGGATGATGTCGGAAATACGCGTGCCGTCGGCGCCGCGCGCCAGGAGATAGCCGCCGCCCGGACCGCGCACGCTTTTGACGAGATTGCCGGCGCGGAGCTTGGCAAAAAGCTGCTCGAGATAGGACAGCGAGATTTCCTGGCGCTCGGCGATTTCGGCGAGCGAGATCGGCTCGCCGCCGCCGTGCTTGGCGAGATCAACCATCGCCATGACGGCATAGCGGCCTTTGGTGCTAAGTCTCACTCGTTGACGCTCCTTCTTTCCGCGCCGTAATCGGCGGCCACCGCATCACGCAGCCGTTCTTCCTCGATCGTGGCGAGGCGCGCCCGCAGCCGCGCGACTTCTCCGTGCAAGACGCTCAACTGGCACGCAACCGGGTCGGGCGTTTCATCGCACGGCGTGCCGTAGGGGAGGAATTCCGGCGTTTTCTCTTGCTTCGGCCGCTCGCCGATCGGCTTTGCCGGGATTCCGGCGACACTGACGCCCGGCGGCACTTCTTGCAGCACCACAGCATTGGCACCGACCCGCGCGCCGCGATGCACCGTGAAGGCGCCGAGCACCTTAGCGCCCGCCCCGACGATCACGTCGTCTTCGAGGGTCGGGTGGCGCTTGCCGCGATTGAGCGAAGTGCCGCCCAAAGTGACGCCTTGGTAGAGCGTGACATCGTCGCCGATCTCGGTCGTCTCGCCGATCACGACGCCGAGGCCATGGTCGATAAAGAGACGCCGGCCGATCTTGGCGCCGGGATGGATCTCGATTCCGGTCAGGATCCGGCCGATCGTCGAAACGAAACGCCCGGCGACCAGCCAGCCGCGTATCCACAGCCAATGCGCCACGCGGTGAAACATCACCGCGTGGAAGCCGGGATAACACAGAACGACCTCGAGCGCCGAACGGGCCGCCGGATCGAGCCTCAGGACGTTCGCGACATCGTCGCGTAGGTTCTTGAAAATCATGGAATTCGCTGTGCTATGATTGCATCTCTCTCGGTGCCGGAACCCGAGGGCGAAGGCCTCGCTTAACCTATAGCTTATCCCAGTACGCCGATCAAGTTTAGCTGGTTATTCATGTTGGACAATCGAGGGGAAAGCCTAGTGCCAATGTCAGGTTTTCTCCCATGCCTGAGGTAATCTTCAGCGGCGCGGCAGGACGGCTCGAAGGCCGCTACACCGCAGCCCAAGACAGCGCCGCGCCGATCGCGCTCCTCCTCCATCCCCATCCGCAGCATGGCGGCACGATGAACAACAAGGTGGTCTACACCTTGTTTCACGCCTTCGTTCATCGCGGTTTCTCGGCGCTGCGCTTCAACTTCCGCGGCGTCGGGCGCAGCCAGGGCCATTTCGATCGCGGCGAAGGCGAGCTCGCCGATGCCGCCTCGGCGCTCGACTGGCTGCAAGCGGCGCATCCCAATGCCAAAGCGTGCTGGGTCGGCGGGTTTTCCTTCGGCGCTTGGATCGGGATGCAGCTTTTGATGCGCCGGCCCGAGA
>DATGLO010000370.1:0-4582 GCA_035294105.1 Allostellaceae bacterium | reverse complement strand
GGGCAGCGCGTCGTATTTGGCTTTCGCCATGAACAAGACCCCGGGCGCCGAGCCGAGGGGCGCATCGATGTGATAGGTCGTGACCTCGATCAGCTTGAAGGGCTGAAAGGACGGCCAGCCGGTCACCGTGCCATCGACGGTATGGCGCAGCAGCGCCTCGTAAACCTGAAACGGCGGCAGCGAGATCGGTGCCGCGCCAAGCCTCGTGATGACATCGGCGGCGGTCTTCGAGGTCACCATGATCTTGTTGCCGGCGAGCGCCGTCGGCGCCGAGAGCGCTTTCGCCATATGGATCGAGGCCTGACTGATCGTCGAGATCGCCAGCACATGCACCTGATCGTATTCCTTGGCGAGCGTGCCGTGCGCATAGAGGCGCCAGAGCGCCGGCGAGGATTCTGCCGAGACGTTGCCGGCGATATAGGGCAAGGTCACCACCTGTGTGCGGGGGAACTTGCCGGCGACGAGATTCGGCAGCATGAAGCCGATCTGGATCGCGTCGCTCAATACGCGATCATAGGAATTCGCGGGATCGGCGATCGCGCTGCCTTCGCGATAATCGATATGGACAATGCCTTGGCCTTGCGCGTTGATGCGCTCCGCCCAGGGCTTCTCGAAAAGTTCGCTCACTTCCGCGCCGGCCGGGCTGCCGGTCGCGAAAATGAGATTGACCGTGTCGGCCCGCGCCGCCGCCGCGCCGAGGCAAAACGCGAGCGCGGCAATGAAGCTCACGCGCCGCGACATCGTTCAGTGTTCCTTGAACATCGCGCGCTCGCGCGCGAGGAAAGCCTCGACCTCGGGGCCGTGATAGGGGATATCCGCCGCCATCTTGTCGTAAGCGGCGACGAATTGCCCGCCGTAAGGCGCGCCGCAGTAATGCGCCGACTTTACCTTGTCCCAGAGGATATAGCCTTCGGCGTCGACGCAATCGGCATCGACCGACGCGGCAACCACCTTGCCGACGATCATCAGCCGTCCCGACCATTCCTTCGTCCATTCGACCTGGCATTCGAAATGGCGCGGGCATTCGGCGATGCGCGGCGGCTTGACGATGGTCGAGGGGATCGCGGTGAGGCCGGCCTTGTCGAGCTCGCTGACGCCGGGCGGAAAAGGCAGGCCGACGACGCGGACTTTCTCGAGACTCTCTTTTTCCCAGCGCGGCAGGTTCACCACGAACTCGCTGCCGGCGAGGATGTTGTTGGCATTGTCGGCGCCGATATTGGCGGTGAAGGCGATATAGACGGGTTCGTGATGGACGCGGGTGCAGGTGCCGTAAGAGGCGGCGTTGACGCGACCCTGCGCGTCCACGGTGGTGATCATCGCCAAGCACGAGCTCGGCGCAAACAGGCGATCCCAGTATTTCTTCGGCTGGTCGAGCTTTTTCGGCGCCGTCATGGGGCTTTCCTCCCTTTGCCTCGCGACGTTAAAGGCGCGCCCGCCGAGGGTCAACGCGAGCGTCGCGTTGCCCCCCTGTTTAAACGTCGCCCGGCGCCGCTCGCCTTATTTCTTCTCGGGCGCGACCAGCTTCTGCGCTTCGGCGACGATGTCGGGCGGCGTCGCATAGAGATCGTTGACGATCTGCGTCGCTTCCTCGCCGGTCTTCGGCGAGACCGGCAGGTTCTGCGTCTTGGCCGCGGCAATGAAAGCCGGATCTTTCACCGTCGCGGTGAAAGCCGCGCGCAAGATCGCGACGCGATCGGCGGGCACGGCGTGCGAGACGATGAACGGCCGGCCGACCTGACCGTCGGCGACGAGGAAGCGGATGATGTCGCGCGAGCGGTCGTCGGGCGCGATGTCGACGATATAGGGCACGTCGGGCGACATGCCTTCGGGCACGTTCTTGGCGCTGCGCATCAGCGGATGGAATTTCGGGCTTTTCAGGTAATCGGCCGGAATGCTGCTCCAGGTGCCGCAATCGCCGTTGACCTCGCCGCGCTCGAGCGCTAGCCGCACCTCGGCGCTGCCGGGATAGCCGGTCGCTTCGGTGATGTTGGCGTGGAAGATGCGGATGAGGATCTTTGTGTTGATGTCTTCCGAGGCGCCCTGGCCGGCATCGCCGAAGATATAGCGCTTGCCGGTCTTCAAGGCGTCGAGGGTCTTCGGCCCGTTCTCGTCCCAAACGTAGCAGGTGGTGACGTCCTCGCTGACGCTGCCGATGAACTGGTATTTGCGGAAATCGATCTTCGTCACATCGGGCCGAAGCAAGGAATCGCCGATGAGGCCGAAGTTGAACACGTCCATATAGGTGCCGTCGGTCGGCTCGTTGACATCAAGCCGCTCGACCGACATCGAGCTCGCCGCGCCCGGCGCGTTGACGACGATGACGTTCGGATGGCCGGGGATGTGATCGCCGATAAAGCGCGCGACCAGCCGCGCATTGGCATCGAACCCGCCGCCGGGGGTGAAGCCGACGGTGATGGTCACCGTCTTGCCTTTGTAGAAATCGTCCGCCGCCGCCGGCGTCAGGTTCGCGATGGCGAGCGCCGCCGCGCCGACGAGAATCTTCAAACCACGTCCCGACATGGTCACTTCGCTCCCACGCTTGCTTTTTCAACCAATAACGGACGGATGCGGCGCAGCGCCTCGATCTCGCGTTCCCGCGGCGGCAGCCGGTCGGTATCGATGACGATCGCCGCCGCCTCGCGGCCGAATTCGCCGAGCGAGCGCATATCGCCTTTGCCGATATCCGACTCCGGCGCGACACGCATCACCGCCGCATGGCAATAGGTGCGCACCGGCTCTTTGTTGTAAAGGCGCGGCAGCGACGGCGTTTTGCCTTCCTCGACCTCCTTGATGCCGCGCGCGAGTAGGCGACGGAACATGACGACGCCGCGATCGGTCGTGCCGAGATGCTCCGCCTGGCGATTGGCGATCGCGCCCTGGCTCGAGATCGCGTCGTAATCGCCGGGCTCGCGCTGGCGCTCGACATAAGGCCGGTCGGCGGTCTGGCCGATGAGGTTGAGCTTGCCGACGCCGATCGTCTCTTCCTTGATGCGGCCCGCGGGGTTCGTCACCTCGTTGAAGCCGGTGAAGCCGATATAGAGCGAGTTGTGATCGTCGAGCGGCACCGCCCAGCGCGTGAGGAACGCCGTGATCCCGAATTCCTCTTTGCCGCCGATCATCTGCGGCCCGCCGAGGAACTGTGCGACGTTCGGCATGATCATGTCGCTGGCGCGGATGAACACGCTGTTCTCGATGCGCCGCGTCGCCGAGCAAATGAACCCCAGCGGCGACTCGATGAATTCCAGCGCCGGCATGATCGCGAAATACGGCGCGAACTGCGCCCCGCTGACGATGACGTGGAGAAAGGCGTTATGGATCGGATCGGCGGCGTTCTCGCTGATCTGCACCCAGTTGCAGGGCAGCTCCAGCTTCAGCGGCACCAGCTTGTTGCCTTCGGGATGATCGAAGACGTCGTAGAGCGGGAATTCCGGCGTCAGCTCGGGCGGGCCCATATAGGCGAAGATCAGCCCCTGATATTCGCGCACTTGATAGGCGCCCTGGCAGAAATTCGCCTTGATGCGGCTGGTCTCCGGCTCGGCCGGCGTCTCCAGCACCGTGCCATCGATATCGAACAGCCAGCCGTGATAGCAGCAGCGGATGCCGCGCGGCGCCGGAATGCCGAATTCCAGCGACGTGCCGCGATGGATGCAGTGGCGATGCAAGAGGCCGAGCCGGCCGCCCTGATCGCGGAAGAGGACAAGGTCTTCGCCCAAGAGCCGTACCGCTTTCGGCGTGTCTTTCAGCTCCTCGCTCATCATGAAGGGATGCCAGAAACGGCGCAGATATTCGCCGCCCGGCGTGCCCGGCCCGACCTGGGTCAGCCAGGAATCGTCCGGCTTGGCGGGCCGCTGGTAATAGCCGCTATAGGGTTGATTGCGCGGCGCGTTGTCCGCTTTCGCATCGGCGGTCATTACGTTCTCCCTGCTAGCGGCAATCTTACCCCGGCGGCGGCCGCAAGCCTATAATCCCGGCCATGACCGCGGAATTCGTCACCGCACGCGCCGAGGCCGCGCGCGCCAAGACCCAAAGCGACATCGTCGTCGCCGGCGGCTGGGCGTTCATCAACAATGTGCTGCCTATCGACCTCGCCAACGATCGCACGCCCCTGCCCGAACAGGTGGAGGCGCAGACCCGCAAAGTGCTCGCCAATTTCGCCTCGATCCTCGACGCGAAAGGCCTGTCGCTCGACCAGGTGGTCGCGGTGCGGCTTTCCGTGGTCGATTTGCCGCGCCTCGAAGAGCGGGTCGATACCGCTTATGCCGGCTTCTTTCCCGCCGGCCGCCTGCCGGCGCGCAGCGTGATCGGGGTTGCCGCCTTGCCGCGCGGCGCGCTGATCGCGATGGATTTCACGCTGCATCTGGCTTAAGACGAAGAAAGAGCGGCGCCGACAAGCCGCGCAGGTGGGGGGAAGAACGATGAGCGGCACGGCCCAATCCATCGATGCATCGCAACGCGAGCGGCTGATCGCGGCGCGGATCGAGCGGCTGCCCTTCACCTCGTGGCAGCTTGCCGTCGGCATCATCATTGCCAGCGCCTGGTTCTTCGACGCGGTTGATGCGCTTGCCATCGCCTACGTGCTGCC
>DATGLO010000369.1:0-2503 GCA_035294105.1 Allostellaceae bacterium | reverse complement strand
GCGCTTCAAGGAAGCGGCCGCGCGCGGCAAGCTGCGGGGCATCGGTTGCGCCGTTTTCATCGAGCCATCGGGCGGCGGCGGCGCGCCCAAGGATCAGGTCGCGGTGCAATTTGACAGGAACGGCATCGCGCGGCTCTATCTCACCGCGACGGCGAGCGGGCAGGGCTACGAGACGGTGTTTCCCGACCTTATCGCCGGTATTACCGGCCTTGATCCGGCGCGTATCGAGGTGCGTGCGAGCGATCCAGATGGGCCGGCGATCTTCGGTGGCGCCGCGATCGGATCGCGCACCGGCATGACTTCGGGCTCGGGCTTCAAAGTCGCGGCCGAAGAGATCGTGAAGAAGGGCCTCGCCCTGGCTGCCGAGGCGCTCGAAGCCTCGCCGCTCGACGTCGAATTCGGCGACGGCCGCTACACGGTGAAAGGCACCGACAAGCGCATCACCTTGCAGGAGATCGTCGCGCGCCATGCGGGCGGCGCAACGCATCCGCTCGACACCATCGCCGAAGTGCCGGCGGCGCGGGCCTTTCCGAGCGGCGCCCATGTCGCCGAGGTCGAGATCGACGCCGAGACCGGCGCCGCCGCGATCGTCGCCTATACTGCCGTCGACGATGTCGGCAACGTCATCAATCATCAGCTCGCCGAAGGGCAGCTTCACGGCGGCATCGTCCACAGCGCCGGCCATGTCTTCGGCGAGGATTGCCATTACGATCCGGAAAGCGGCCAGATGCTCGCCGGCAGCTTTATGGACTATGTCATGCCGCATGCAGATCTGGTGCTGAGCCTCCGCGCTTTCGATTGCGGCGTGCCGAGCCCGAACAACCTTCTCGGCGCCAAGGGCGCAGGCGAATCAGGTGCGGTCGGCGGCTTGCCGACCTGCATGAACGCGGTGGTCGATGCGCTGCGGCGCGCGAATGTCAGCGAATTCGATATGCCCGCGACGCCGGCCCGGCTCTGGGCGGCGTTGCAGACCGGAAAATCGAGCTAGGTCAGTGCTAAATCAGTAATGAAGCCAACCGCGCCGCTCGTGAGGCGAGCGGCGCGTGGCATTCGGCGGGAACCTCCAGCCTCTCGCGATCCTCTTAGATCGCTTCCTTCAATTCCTTGGCGGCGCGGAAAGCGACGCGCTTGCTCGCCTTAATTTTAATGGCTTCGCCGGTGGCGGGATTTCGGCCCATGCGGGCGGCGCGCTTGCGCACGGCGAAGATGCCGAGCCCGCCGATGCGGATGCGTTGTCCGCCCTTCAGGTGCTTCACGATCAGGCCGATCGTGTCGCCGAGAATGGCTTCCGATTGCTTCTTCGCGATCTCGTGCTCTTCGGCGATCGCGGCAGCGATGTGTTTCAGCGTGACGGTGGCTGGAGTCTTTCCCGTCTTTTTAGCGGCCATGAATGGTGTTCTCCGTTGGCTTGTTGCTTGGCCCAACGACGTCGGGCCGCAACAAAGCTAGCAAATACCGGCGCTTTTCACCACGCGAATATGCCGAGTCGCGATGAACATGCGCCCACGAATCGCATATTTTATGGGCTTATCGCACTGCCCGAGCGCGCCGGTCACCGCGCGCGCGAGTCGCGGCTCCCGGGTCAAGCTCATCCGTTAACGACGATTTATCGAAATTAACCAAGCTTTCCATTTGTTTGGGGCGCGCCGTTTCGATATACCCGGGATCAAGAATCTCGTACGACAAAACGATCGTCCGCCTCGCGAGTCAGAAGACTCGTCAATCCCGTAGAAAGCATCAGATGGAATTCAGGGCGCCTTTGCGCGCGTGCGCGCATGGCGATGGCGAGGAGGATGAGTTCGATGAAGGTTTTCACCACGAGTCTCTATGGCGCGGCCGCGGTCGCGCTGGCACTGGCGGCGGGTCCCGCGCATGCCGCGGCGATTTCCGGCACCAATCTCGATTTCGAGCAGGGCGTCGGCCTGACGGCGAACACCGATCACAACGAATCGGCGAATTTCGGCACGACTGCGGTTCCCGGCTGGACGATCGACAGCTTTAACAACGCGTTCGGCAATGCGGGCGTCTGGGCTCCCCAGGCGGGCGGCGTGTTCTTCAACAGCCCGGCGACCTGGGAGGCCAATCAGGTCGGCTTCCTGCAGCCCGGACTCAACGGCTCGAATATCAGCCAGAATCTCAATGGCACTTTTACTGGCAATGCCGGAACGGTCATCGTGAACCTGCTGCTCGGCGAGGCCCTGCCGCCGTCGATGGCGCTCAGTGGCGCGGATGACTCGATTACCCTACTGGCGAATGGCTCGGCGATCGCGAGCGAAACGCTTTCGCAGGCGGTGGGCGGCTTGCAGCTCAGCGCCGGCCAGTTCGATCCGAACACCTTCGACTTCGTGCTCGGCGCGAACGCTCTCGCCGGCGAAACGCTGGGTATCGAGATCAGCAACGATAGCGATCCGGGCACGCTCTTCGTCGATGATCTCGTCGTCGACGGCACGAACGCTGTCACGCCGAATGGCGGTGGTGGCGGTGGTGGCGGTGGTGGCGGTGG
>DATGLO010000368.1:0-4978 GCA_035294105.1 Allostellaceae bacterium | reverse complement strand
CTTATGGCCGGGCGCTGGAGAAGGCGAAGGCGCGCAAGGCGCCGCCGCGCGTGACGCCGCCTGCTTTGCCAGGCAAAGGCACGCTGACCGAAGCCGTGAGCAAGGCCTATCTCGCGGCGTGCGGCATGAAAATGCCGGAGGGGCGTCTTGCGACATCTTTTTCCGAAGTCCGCGAGATCGCGCAATCGGTCGGCTTCCCGCTGGCGGCGAAGCTGCAATCGTCGGCCGCCGCGCATAAAAGCGATATCGGCGGCGTCATCTTACGCATCGATGACTTCCATTCGCTCGAAGTCGCCTGGGAAGAGCTGCAGCATGTCGCGCGCGAGCGCGGCCTCGCCCTCGACGGCATCCTCATCGAGCGCATGGCGAAACCCGGGACCGAAATGATCCTCGGCGCGCGGCGCGATCCGCAATGGGGGCCGGTGCTGGCGGTCGGCATTGGCGGCGTGCTTGCCGAGGCGATCGCCGATATCCGCATCCTGCCGGTCGGGCTCGATGTGGGTGAGATCGAGGCCGAAATCGCGCAATTGCGCGGCGCCAAGCTGCTCGCCGGCTATCGCGGCGCGCCGCCCGCCGATGTGAAGGCGCTGGCCGAAACCGCCGCGCTGCTCGGGTCGATCATGCAGGCGGAGCCGCGCATCGCCGAGATCGACATCAATCCGCTCTCGGTTTTCCCCGCGGGCGAGGGCGTGCTGGCGCTCGATGCGCTGATCGTCGCGAACTGATAATTGGGGCGAAAAACATGTAGTTAGTCGTTGATAGTTAGTTGTTGACGCGTTGCGATATACATTTTAAATCTAGACTATCTAGACAGAGCATGTAGATGGCTTTCCATGTCAAGGATCCGGCGACCGACAAGGCCGTGCGCCGGCTCGCGAAGCTCAAGGGCAAGAGCCTGACGGCGACGATCCGCGAGGCGGTCGAGCATGAATACGCGCGCGAAAGTCGGCAGCCGTCGCTTCTCGAGCGCATTGCGGCCATCCAGGATGAAGCCGCTGCTCTGTCGAAGCCCGGAGGACTGCCGGCGGATAAGCAGTTCTATGATGAGCTTTCCGGGGACGCCTGATGTTCCTCGATGCTTCCGCGATTGTCGCGATCATAGCACGCGAAGCCGATGGTGGGGCGCTCGCCGGACGGCTAATGCGTGCGGGCGGAATCTATGTTTCGCCAATCTGTATCTATGAAGCCGTTCTCGGCTTGGCACGTAAGCAAAACTGTACGCTCGCCGATGCGGGC
The DNA here is from genome assembly GCA_035294105.1 of Allostellaceae bacterium. Taxonomy (GTDB): domain Bacteria; phylum Pseudomonadota; class Alphaproteobacteria; order ATCC43930; family CGMCC-115725; genus CAIKMD01. The sequence goes on along the minus strand of DATGLO010000368.1, from coordinate 3,742 downwards.
CGCCTCGTCGACCGCTTGATCGAGGAATTGCGTGCGGAAGCGATTGCCATCGATGCCGATATCGGTAGCGCGGCCATTGCCGCTTTCGAGCGGTTCGGCAAAGGACGTCATCCCGCCGGCCTCAATCTCGGCGATTGTTTCGCCTATGCCTGCGCCAGACATCTTGGGGTGCCCCTCCTATGCAAAGGCGACGATTTCCAGCAAACCGATATCGCGATTGCCTGATTGCTTTGCAGGGGTCGAGCCATGGCGCTCGATGCGCTGATCGTCGCGAATCAAACAGGAGGTGGCCCATGAGGCTTTTGCTCGCGTTGGCGGTTCTCTTTCTGTGCTCGCTCGGCGGCACGGCGCATGCCGACGATCTCGGCTGCATCAGCACGACCTTCAATCTCCTGTCGCCCAACGACAAGGTCTGCGTCAGCGATTTCGCGGACCCGCATGTGCCGAATGTCGTTTGCCATATCTCGCAGGCGCGCAAGGGCGGCTGGGGCCAGCCTTTCGGCCTCAACGAAGATCCCTCGAATTTCTCGGTCTCGTGCCGCCAGGTCGGGCCGATCGATGTCGATCTGTCGAAGCTCAAAGAGAACGAAGAGGTCTTCACGCAAAAGACCAGCATCTTCTTCAAGCACACGCGCATCTATCGCATGGTCGACAAGGCGCATAACACGCTGGTCTATCTCGCGGTGAGCTCCAAGATCGTCAACGGCTCGCCGGCCAATTCGATCAGCACCGTGCCGATCATGCCCTGGGGGCATTCGTGATCAGCCTAATCAACGAACGGATGCGCCGCGCTCGGTCATGATCTTCGCAGCCTCGTGATCGAACGACGCGAAGCCTTCGGCGCCGGGCCAGCGGCCTTCGCGGGCGGTAACGCCAAACAAATAAGGCAATCTTACCTTCAAAATGAACTTGACGGTTCTGTACGCTAATTGTGCGCTAAAAACTCGTTTCTACCGTTTTGACGAGGAAGGGCGCTGATCCAAACTGGAAATTCCCGAACAAAGCCAATTTGTTGTGGAGAATCAAAGCGCCGTGGGAATTGGCTTTGCTGTACGCACATTCTGGTCGAACAGATCGGGCGGGTCGGCAAGCGCACCGGCCACCAGATCGTGCGCGGTGACGCCGACGAGACGATACCGTGTGCCGTCGATCTTCAGCCGCAGCACCGGCGTTACCGCGGCAAGGATGACGTCCGCGCGCTGCGTCGGATCGTGGAGGCGGCAGGCATGGGTCGTGGTGTAGCGGTCGTGCCGGCGCAGCTTGAGGGTCAGCGAGGTGGCGGCGAGATCGGCGCGGGCGAGGCGCTCGGCGACGCGTTGGCTGATCGTCTCGACGACCGCCATGATGTCCTCGAACTTGGCGAGGTCCTTGGCGAAGGTGCGCTCGGCCCCGATCGAGACGTTGCGGCCGCGGCCGAAGCCGACGCGGCGCGCATCCTCGCCATGGGCGCGCGCCAAAAGGCTGCGGCCCCAGCGGCCGAAACGATGCGTGAGCTCGTCGAGCTTCGCCGCGCGTAGCGCCGCGATGGTGGGATAACCCATCTCTTCGAGCTTTCGCGTCATCACCGGGCCGATGCCGGGCAGCGCCGAAACCTTCATCGGCGCCAGCACGGCGAGCTTGTCGCTCTCGCCGATGACATAAAAGCCGCGCGGCTTGCCGCAATCGCTGGCGATCTTCGCCAGCATCTTGTTAGGCGCGAGGCCGATCGAGATGGTGACACCGATGCGTTTCTCGACCTGCAGCGCGAGCCGGGCGAGGGAGCGCGCCGGCGGCTCGCCTTTGCCGCTTTCGCTCAAATCGAGATAGGCCTCGTCGATGGAAACGCTTTCGACGCGCGGGCTGAGCGCTTCCATCAGCTCGCGGATGCGGCGGCTCTCGCGGCGGTATTTCTCCATATCCGGCCGCACCACCGAGGCCCCGGGGCAAAGCTGGAGCGCGCGGGCCATCGGCATCGCCGAGCGCACGCCGAAGCGCCGCGCGATGTAGCAGGCGGTCAAGACGACGCCGCGCTGGCCGCCGCCGACGATCACCGGCTCGTCCGCAAGCTCGGGCCGGTCGCGCTTCTCGACGGAAGCGTAAAAGGCGTCGCAATCGACATGGGCGATGGCGAGCTGGGCGAGCTCGGGATGCGCGACGACGCGGGGCGAGCCGCATTGGGCGCAGCTTGTCGGCGCGCTCGCGCTGTGGGCAAGCGCGCCGCAATCGCGGCACAGCGTGTTGGGGGCGCCGTCCGGCGGCGGCTCCGCTGCGGCCGCTGGGAGCGTCGGTTGCGTAAAACCCTCCCGGCTGATAGGATTTTCGCCAATATCATCGGCCGTATCGGACAACGAATCAACCACAGGGGCGGCCTCTTAGGGGCCGAGAAACGCCATGGCAGTCGACATGCATTTCCATTGGGGTCCCAAGGGCTTCGCCGACGCGCTGCGTCAGCGTACCGTCCGCCCCATGATCCAGCGCGGCGAGGACGGCGCCGAATATTTCTACAGCAGCTTCAATCCCAACAAGCTGCCGGCGGATCACGATAGCGTCGATGCGCGGCTTGCCGAGATGGACAAGAACGGCGTGCAGCACGCCGTCTTGTCGATGAGCCCGGTCACCGGCATCGAAGCGCTGCCGCTGCAAGATGCGCTGCCGCTGGCGCGCGCCTATAACGACGCCGTGGCCGAGGTGTGCAAAGCGCATCCCAGCCGCTTCTCGGGCTTTGCCATCCTGCCGGTCGGCAACATGTCGGCGGCTGTCACCGAGTTCGAGCGGGTGATGGACATGCCGGGCATGATCGGCGCGGTGCTGCCGGGCGACGGCTTCCTTACCGAAAAGCGCGCGCAGAAATTCGCGCCGCTCATGGAGGCTGCCAACAAGCGCCATGCCGTGTTCCTCGTGCATTACGGCAAGCTGCCCGACGATCCCGAGGCGCCGAAGCCGGACGTGACCGACAACAACCGCAACCGCTTCGGCACGCTCGACATGCAGTCGCGGCTGTCGTCGAACATGGTCACCTTCTGCATGACGGATTTCCTGAAGCCCTACCCGAATGTCACGGTGATGAGCCACAATCTCGGCGGCAACATCCCGTTCGAGGTCGATCGCATGGATCATCGCACGATGTGCGACACGCCGGGCGTCGAGCTGCCGTCGAAGAAGTTCAAGGCGGCGCCGATCATGGTCGATTGCAATTCGCTGTCCGGCCGCGCGATCGAACTTGCGGTCCAGGTCTACGGCGCCGACAAGATCGTCTTCGGCTCCGACGGCTCCGATTTCGGCATGAACTGGACGCAGAATGCGATCAACGAGGCGCGCATCAGCGAGGCCGAGAAGGCACTCATCCGCGACGGCAACGCCAAGCGCCTGCTCGCGAAGGTGAACAGCCGCTTCGCCGCGGCCGCGGCCGAATAGTTTAGGGCAGCAGCTTCGGCCCGAGCGTCGCGAGCGCCGCAAAGCGGCCGGCGATTGCGTTCGCGCCGTCGGCCATGCCGCGATCGCCATAGCCCCAGGCGGCGAAGACCGTCGGCAGGCTGAGGGCCTTGCCCGCCGCGATGTCGTTGCGATGGTCGCCGACCATCAGCGCACGATCGCGCGTGCCGCCGGCGCGGTCGATCGTGCCGCCGAGATGCGCGGGGTCGGGCTTCTTTGCGGCGAAGGTATCGCCGCAGCCAAGCGCCGCGAACCAATGCGCGAGGTCGAGCGCATCGAGCAGCGCCACCGTCGCAGCGGTCGATTTGTTGGTGCAGACAGCGAACTTCCA
>DATGLO010000367.1:0-6428 GCA_035294105.1 Allostellaceae bacterium | reverse complement strand
CCCGCGGTCGCCGAGCTGTTCCGCCGCGGCAAGGACCCGTTCGCCGTGCTTAATCTCCATTTCACCCGCGAGCGCGCCGACTCCATCGCCATCAACGAAGGCCGCGGCGGCGCGATCATCATGGCGGGCTCGGGCATGGCGACGGGCGGTCGCATTCAGCATCACCTGCGGCACAACCTCAGCCACCCGGAATCGGCTGTGATCTTCGTCGGCTATGCCGCGCCCGGAACCTTGGCGCGGCAGATCATCGATGGTGCAAGCCACGTCAACGTGCTGGGCGATACGGTTCCGGTGCGCGCTTCGGTGCACACCATCAACGGCTTCTCCGCTCATGCCGATCAAAGCGAGCTGATCGCCTGGCGTCAGGGCATCCAGGGGATCGAGACGACCTTCATCGTCCATGGCGAAGAGCCGGTGATGCGGACGCTCGCGGGCAAGCTCGCCGGGGGCCGGGTCGAAATCCCGGCGCTGCATCAGGTATACGAGATCTAGTCTCTTATGTTCCCGGTCAAGAGTGAAGAGCGCGGAGATCCACACCGCTCACTATTGTGGCGAGCAGTCTCATCGTTTGATGAGGCTGCACAGGGCCGGAGGCGGAGCTGAGACGACGGTTGATCAGCCTCTTATCCGCGGGTTGGGTACCGCCTTCCGTGTTTTCGTCTCGGGGCTTTCCTCGGTCTAGAGGACGGGCATCGGGCGAAAGCCCGGCCACATAACTAGCGACGGGAGTTCCCCTCCGTGGCTCCGCCCCCGGGCCTGTGCAGCTGGGTTTGAGTTGCGCGGCCTACGCCGGTGCGACCTCGCGGCCGATAGCCCACAGGAAGGCGGCGATCTCGCGCGCGATGGCGGCGACAACCACCGGCAACTTCTTGCCTGTAGCGCTGAGGCGACGATAGCGGGCGCACAGTCGAACTTGCGCCCTCCAGGCAATGTCGCGGACGGCTTTCGGCAGACCCTCGAGGCGAGCTCTGAGAGCCTCACTGACCCTCGCAGGGAAACGATAGGTCCACGCAGCTTCGATCAGCACCCGTCGCGCGCGGCGATTGCCGGCTAAGGTCAGGCTGGTTCTGCGAACTGTGTTGCCGGTGGAGCGCTCGCCCGGCACCAGGCCGAGGAACGCCATCAGCTGCCGCGGCGTATCGAAGCGGCGGACGTCGCCGATCTCCGCGGCGAAGGTTACGGCAACCAGGAAAGATGCGCCGCGCATCGCCTGGTAAGCCTCCACGACCGGCGCCATCGACCAGCTCGGTACGATCTTGGCCAGCTGCTCGTCCACGCGGCGCAGGCGTTGCGCTGCATCATCGATCGCATCGATGGCCTCCTGGAAGACAATCTGCTGCGCCGGGTACTCGAAGCTCTGGCGTGCAAGCCACCGTCGGTGCGCTTGTGTCCAGTGGTCGCGGCCAACCGTGTAGAGGCGGCCGTGGCGCAGCAGGAAGGAGAGCAGTTGCTGGCGCTTGCGGCGAAGGTCATCGCCGGCAGCTTCGCGCGCTCGAACGAGATCGCGGATGGCCTCGTGCTTCGCATCGGGCACCCAGACGCCGGTCAGCTCGCCTGCCCGATGCAGCCGTGCAAGCGTCACCGCATCGCGCCGATTGGTCTTGACCCGCTCGCCCGGCCGCTGCGGGATCAGCGCCGGCGCGACAACCAGACAGTCATGGCCGAGTTCCCGGATCTGGTGATACAGCCCGTAACCCGTCGGGCTTGCCTCGTAGCAGATGTGCAGCCGGCCATGCCGCCCTGCCAACTTCTTGATCGTCCGCGTGATTGTTGCAGGCGTGTTCTCGATCTCGCCGACAAATCGGACTTCGCCCGAACGGTCTCCCTCTGCGATCGCTATCGCGTGCTTCACCTTCGCCACGTCAAAAGCGACAAATGCTCCCCTATAATCTCCCATGGTCCGCCCTCCGTGCGTGAGGCTCGGCTCGGTCCGCCCGAGCAACCCTCGTATTACCGCACGAAAGGGCGGACCGCCGGTCTCAGCCCGGGAACATAACGTCTAGGCCGCCGGCTCGACGAAGCGCGGGAAGACGCCTTGCGGGGCCGGCAATGCCGTGCCGGGCGCGAGTGCGGTGCCGAGGTCGGCGAATTTCCGCTTGTCCTGGGGCACGGCGAGCTGATCGAGCAGCTTCGCCATCGCCGCCGGCATCACCGGCTGCGCCAGAATCGCGAGGTGTCGGATCGTCTCGGCGAGCACATAGAGCACCGTCTTCATCCGCGCCGGATCGCTCTTGCGCAGGCTCCACGGCGCTTGCTCGTCGACATAGCGGTTGGCATCGCCGATCACCGCCCAGAGCGCTTCGAGCGCGCGATGGAAATTCTGCCCCGCGAATTCGGCGCGCATTGCCGGCAGCAAATCATGCGCGGCTTTGAGCAGCGCTTCGTCGGCGGCATTGAGCGCCACGGGCTGCGGCACCGTCGCGCCGGCGTTCTTGTTGACGAAGCTCAGGACGCGCTGGGCAAGATTGCCGAAGTCGTTGGCGAGATCGCTGTTCATGCGCTGCACGAGCGCTTCGTGCGAGATGTTGACGTCCTGGCCGAACGCGGCCTCGCGCAGCAGGAAATAGCGGATGGGGTCGAGCCCGTAGGTCGCGATCAGCTCGTCCGGCGCGATCACGTTGCCGACCGATTTCGACATCTTCTCGCCGCGGCTGTAGATGAAGCCGTGGCCGAAGATGCGCTTCGGTATGCCGAGCTTCGCCGACATCAGGAATGCCGGCCAATAGATCGCGTGAAAGCGCGTGATGTCCTTGCCGATGATATGCAGATCGGCCGGCCAGCGCGCCATCTCGGCGCCGCCCGGGTAACCGAGCGCGGTGATGTAATTCGAGAGCGCGTCGACCCAGACATACATCACGTGCTTGGGCGCATCGGGCACCGGCACGCCCCAAGAGAAGGTCGTGCGCGAGATCGACAGGTCGCGCAGCCCCGATTTCACGAAGCTGACGATCTCGTTGCGCCGGCTTTCGGGCTGGATGAAATGGGGATTTTCCTCATAGAGCTTGAGAAGCCGGTCCTGATAGGCCGAGAGGCGGAAGAAATAGCTCTCCTCCTCGACCCATTCGACCGGCGCGCCCGACGGCGCAAGCTTCGAGCCGTTCGGGCCGGCGGTCAGTTCGCCTTCATCGAAATAGGCCTCGTCGCGCACCGAATACCAGCCGCTGTATTTGCCGAGATAGATGTCGGCCGGATCCATGCGGCGCCAGAATTCCTGCGCCCCGGCCTTATGCCGCGGCTCGGTGGTGCGGATGAAATCGTCATAGGAGACGCCCAGCCGGTCATAGAGCGCGCGGAACTGGGCCGAGACCTTATCGACGAGGGCCTGCGGCGTGATGCCGAGCTTCTTCGCCGTCTGCTCGATCTTCTGCCCGTGTTCGTCCATGCCGGTCTGAAAGCGCACGTCATAGCCGTCGAGGCGCATGAACCGCGCCATGACATCGACCGCGATCACCTCATAAGCATGGCCGATATGCGGCTCGCCATTGGCATAGGGGATCGCGGCGGTCAGGTAGTAGCGGCCGGCGGCCATCGAAAACTCCAAGGCGGCGCCGGTTCAGCGCGCCGCTTCTTCAAGGGCGAAAAAGGCGTTCAACACGACCTGCTTGCGGTCGAGATTGATGCCTTCCGCCTGGGCAAAGAGATCGGTCAGCTTTTCCCATAGCGAAACCCATTGATCAAGGCTACGGCGTCCGGCGAGGTTGCGCGCCCTCCCGCCCTGAGCCGCGGTCGCGGCCGCGATCCGGCGGGCGATCTCCGCCGGCAAAAGCTCGGTCAGGAGCGAAAAACTATCCTCGGCGCCGCTCCGCGCCATGCGCTCGGCAAAGCCGTGTAAGAGCTCAGAATCAAGGTTCGGAAGACGATCCAACATATTGACTATAAAATTATGTATGGAGATTCCTTCCCCCGCCGCCAGCTCCAGGGCGCGGCCGATGCTGCCCTCCGCAAGCTGCGCGAGAACGGTTCCGTCCTCGCGCGAAAGATCGGGTCGGTAACGCTGCAACAGCTCCGCCATCGCGCCGTCCCCGAGCGGCTTCAGCGGCAGCGTCCGGCAACGCGAGCGGATGGTCGGCAACAGCCGGCCGGGATTGTCGCTGACGAGCAGCATCACGGTTTGCTTCGGCGGCTCTTCCAGGGTCTTGAGGAGGCTGTTGGCGGCGTGGGCGTTCATCAGGTCGGCGCCGTCGACGATCACGACTCGCCAGCCGCCTTGGGACGAGGTCAGGTGGAGAAATTCGCCGACGGCGCGGGCATCCTCGGCGACGATCTCGCGCCGCTGCCGCTTGCGCTTGGGATCGAAAGCGCGCTCGACCACCAACAGGTCGGGATGGCTGCCGGTCGCGACGAGGCGGAAGGCCTGATGGCCGGGCTGAACCGCCAAGGACGTTGCCGGCGCACTGAACAAACCGCCGCCCCCGCCACTCGCGCCTTCGGCAAAGAGAAATCGCGCGAAGCGATAGGCGAGCGTCGCCTTGCCGATGCCGCGGGGCCCGGTGACCAACCAGGCATGCGGCAACCGGCCGGCGTTGAAGCATTGCAGCAGCGCCGCTTCGGGAGCGTCGTGGCCGAGCAGCAACGGGTTCTCGCGCGGATGGAGGATTTCCGGCGCTTCCGCGATCGATGCGGATTCCTCGACCTCGATGTCGTCGTCTTCGGCCATCAGAGCGTAAGCCGGTCTTTGACGGCGGCCAGCGCGGCCGCAGCGACCGTCTCGATATCCCGCGCGGCATCGATCACCACGCAGCGCTGCGGCGCGGCGGCGGCAATCGCGAGGAAACCTTGGCGGACACGTTCGTGATAGTCGCGTCCTTTGGCCTCGAACCGCGCTTCGCCGCCGCGGCGCTTGGCGGCGCGTTTGAGGCCGAGTTCGACCGGCAGATCGAAGATCAAGGTCAGGTCGGGCATGAAATCAGCGGCGATGAGGTGATGGAGCGCGGCAAGCTTCTCGCGATCAAGTCCGCCGCCATAGCCCTGATAGGCCATGGTCGAATCCGCGAAACGGTCGGAGACCACCCATTTGCCGGCATCGAGCGCCGGCCAGACCGTCTCGACGAGATGCCGGCGCCGCGCCGCGACCATCAGCAACGCCTCGCTGATCGGGTCCCAGCGTTCGGGCGCGCCATTGACCAGCAGCGCACGGATCTCGTCGGCGCCTTTCGCGCCCCCCGGCTCGCGCGTCGCAACGGCGTCCTTGCCGGCACGTTGCAACGCCTCCAGCAGCAGCTTTTGCTGCGTCGACTTCCCCGCGCCCTCCCCGCCTTCGAGCGTGATGAATTTGCCGCGCGTCAGTGGTGGCGCCGTCAGTTTTTGCGCCCGAAGACGAGATAGCCGGCGGCGTAGAGCGCGCGCGAGAAGCCGCCGAGCTTATCGACCGGCTTGGCCGCGACGAGCGGCACGTCGACCTCGGTCATATCCGGCGCGGTGATCTGCAAGTTGCCGATCGCCTGGCCTTGAGCCACCGGCGCTTGCGCCGCATGATCGTAGACCGCCGTCACCTTCAAGCCGGATCGCGCGTTGCGCGGCATGCTTACCGTGACGTCCGAGGCGACCGTCGCCGGCACCGTTGCGGTGGTGCCGAGCCAGACCGGCGCGTCGTCGATCGGATCGCCCGCCTTGACCAGCTTGTAATCGGCCCATTCGCGGAACGCCCAGTCGAGCACTTTTTCGGCCTCTTGCGAGCGCTCGTTCATGCTCTTCATGCCGACGAGCACTTCGACGATGCGGCGGCCGTTGCGCAGCGCGCTGATCGCGACGCCGTAGCCGGCCTCGTCCGTGTGGCCCGTTTTCAAGCCGTCGACGCTTGCGTCCTTGTAGAGCAGCGGATTGCGGTTGCCCTGCTTGATGCCGTTATAGGTGAACTCTTTTTCGGAATCGTAGTGATAGTATTCGGGGAAATCGCGGATCAGCCGAGCGCCGAGCAGCGCGATGTCGCGCGCCGTCATGTACTCCTCGGGATCGGGCAAGCCGTCGACATCGGCGAAGTGGCTGTCTTTGAGTCCGAGCTTTTGCGCCGTCTGGTTCATTATGTCGACGAAGGCATCGGTGCTGCCGGCGATGCCTTCGGCGAGCACGACACAGGCGTCGTTGCCGGATTGGATCATCATGCCGCGAATCAGGTCTTCGACCTTCACCTGCGCGCCGAGCGGGACGAACATGTTCGATTCGTCGGTCTTGTGCTTGGCCCAGGCTTTCTCGCTTACCGGCAACGTGTCGTCGAGCTTCAGCCGCCCCGATTTGAGATTCGAATAAACGACGTAGGCGGTCATCATCTTGCTGAGCGAGGCCGGCTGGATACGCTGATCGGCGTTTTTGTCGAAAAGCACCGCCCCGGTATCGAAATCGATCACGATCCCGGTCTGCGCGGCGGTATCGATCGTCGGCACGGCGGCGCGCGTGGGCCCTGCGGCGGCGACCAGGGCAAGCGAGGAAAC
>DATGLO010000366.1:0-2676 GCA_035294105.1 Allostellaceae bacterium | reverse complement strand
GCAGCAATGCTCGACCGGCGAGCAGAAAGCGCTTCTCCTCTCGATTCTCTTGGCGCAGGCGCGGCTCATCGCGGCCGCGCGCGGCGCGGCGCCGCTGATGCTCCTCGACGAGGTCGCGGCGCATCTCGACGCCGAGCGGCGCACCGCCCTTTTCGACGAGCTCTTGAATCTCAAAACCCAGGCCTGGCTCACCGGCACCGATAGCACCCTGTTCGCCGCCTTGCGCGGCCGGGCGCAATTCTTCGCCGTGGCCGATGCCCGACTCTCACCAATGGATCCTATGCGATGAGCGAACCTGCTACCCCCGATACCCCGCGTCCCGACGACGCCTATGACGCGCAGTCCATCAAGGTGCTGCGCGGCCTCGATGCCGTGCGCAAGCGCCCCGGCATGTATATCGGCGATACCGACGACGGCTCGGGCCTGCACCACATGGTCTACGAGGTCGTCGACAATTCGATCGACGAGGCGCTGGCGGGCTATTGCGACACCGTCACCGTCACCCTCAACGGCGACGGCTCCGTCACCGTCGCCGATAACGGCCGCGGCATCCCGGTCGATATCCACCAGGAAGAAGGGGTGTCGGCAGCCGAAGTCATCATGACCCAGCTCCATGCCGGCGGGAAATTCGACCAGAATTCCTACAAGGTCTCGGGCGGGCTGCACGGCGTCGGCGTCTCGGTGGTGAATGCGCTCTCCTCGGTTCTGGAGCTGCGCATCTGGCGCGACGGCAAAGAGCATTTCATGCGCTTCAAGGACGGCGATCCCGAGGCGCCGCTGGCCGTTGTCGGCGAGGCGGGCGATCGCACCGGCACCGAGGTCACCTTCTGGCCAAGCCCCAAGACGTTCACGAAGCTCGAATTCGATTACCCGACCTTGGAGCATCGGCTGCGCGAGCTCGCCTTCCTCAATTCCGGCGTGACGCTCGAATTGACCGATGCGCGCGGCGTCGAGCCGAAATCGATCAAGCTGCATTACGAAGGCGGGCTCGTCGCCTTCGTCCAGTATCTCGACCGCTCCAAACAGGCGCTGCACGGCGCGCCGCTGATGATGACCGCCGAGCGCGACGGCATCACCGTCGAAGTCGCGATGGAATGGACCGACAGCTATCACGAAACGATGCTGTGCTTTACCAACAACATTCCGCAGCGCGACGGCGGCACACATTTGGCCGGCTTCCGCGCGGCGCTGACGCGCACCATCAACAACTACGCCAACGAAAGCGGCATCGCCAAGAAGGAGAAAATCCCCCTGACCGGCGAGGACATGCGCGAGGGCCTTTCCTCGATCCTCTCGGTCAAGGTGCCGGACCCGAAATTCTCGTCCCAAACCAAGGACAAGCTGGTCTCGTCCGAGGTCCGGCCGGTGGTCGAAGGCATTGTCGCGGACAAGCTGCAGCAATGGCTCGAAGAGCATCCGGCCGATGCCAAAAAGATCGTCGCCAAGGTTGTCGAGGCGGCGGCGGCGCGCGAGGCGGCGCGCAAGGCACGCGATCTGACGCGGCGCAAGGGCGCGCTCGATATGGCGAGCCTTCCCGGCAAGCTCGCCGATTGCCAAGAGCGCGATCCGGCGCTCTGCGAGCTCTTCATCGTCGAGGGCGACAGCGCGGGCGGCTCGGCCAAGCAAGGCCGCGACCGGCGCTTTCAGGCGATCCTGCCCTTGAAGGGCAAGATACTCAATGTCGAGCGCGCGCGTTTCGACAAGATGCTGAGCTCGGCGGAGATAGGAACGCTGATTGCGGCGATCGGTACCGGCATCGGCGCCGAGGAATTCGACCCGGCGAAAGCGCGTTACCACCGCATCGTCATCATGACCGACGCCGACGTCGACGGCAGCCACATCCGCACGTTGCTCCTGACGTTCTTCTTCCGCCAGATGCCGCAGCTGATCGAGAAGGGCTTCCTCTACATCGCCCAGCCGCCGCTCTTCCAGGTGAAGCGCGGCTCGCAAAAGGCGATCTATCTCAAGGACGAGCAGGCGCTTGAGGAATACCGCATCGGCGCCGGCTTGCGCGACGCCGTCTTCACGCAGCATGACGGCGTGCAGCGGGCCGGCAACGATCTGCGCCAGCTCATCGATTTCGCGCGCACGACGCGCAACCTGTTGCAGCCGCTGCAGCGTAAGATCGGAAGTCTCGACGTCGCCGAGCAAGCGGCGATCAACGGGCTCTTGAACCTGGCGATCCTCGATCATCCGGATCAAATCACCGAGGCGGCGCGCTTCCTCGCGAGGAAGCTCGACGCGCTGTCGCCGCCGACCGAGCGCGGCTGGCGCGGCGAGGCGGCCGGGCAAGGCTTCATCATCACCCGCACGCGTCACGGCGTGACCGAGCGCTACGAGCTCGATGCCCAGCTTTTGAAAAGCGCCGAAGCGCGGCGGCTCGACGAGCGTACCGGCGATCTGCAAGAGGTCTATCAGAAGCCGGGAAAGCTCGTTGCCAAGGACAAGGAATTCGCGATCAAGGGACCGTGCTCGCTGATCGAGGCGGTGCTCGAGCTCGGGCCCAAGGGCGGCGACATCCAGCGCTACAAAGGGCTGGGCGAGATGAATCCCGAGCAGCTTTGGGAAACGACGCTCAATCCCGATGCGCGCTCGCTGTTGCAGGTGAAGGTCCCGCATGCGGCGCAGGCGGAAGAGACTTTCTCGACCTTGATGGGCGATCTGGTCGAGCCGCGC
>DATGLO010000365.1:0-4986 GCA_035294105.1 Allostellaceae bacterium | reverse complement strand
GGTCGAGTGGATATCTAGCAGGAAATCGACCCTATCGACCAGCGGCCGCAGAAGCCGCGCGCGCTGCAGCTCCTCGCTCTGGCGCGGCCCCGAAAGCTTGGCGGCGTCCCAGATCCGGTTCATGTCCTCGTCGACGTAGCGCGAGGCGGCGGGATCGGCCCGGGAAAAGCGGCGATAGGCGGCGACGTTGCAAAAGGCGAAGGTGAGCGTGCCGCGCGCCGGCCGTAACTCGGCGCGGAGCAGGCGGTCGAGCGCGATCGCGCCGCAAATCTCGTTGCCATGCATCAGAGCCGACAGCATGACATGCGGGCCGGGCGCGGCGGCGGTAAAGCTCGTCACATAATCGATGCCGGTATTGCCGGCGCGCCAAGCGGAAATATCCGGCGCTTCGAGCTCGACCGGCGTCGCGCGATAGCCGCGTGCGCCGCCGCTGGCCCTGCCTGCGTCTAGCGCCGCACGCGCTCGATCAGCCGGTCGATAAAATCTTCGCATTGCCTAACCTGATCGAGAGCAATGAACTCGTCGGCCTTATGCGCCTGCTCGATCGAGCCCGGACCGCAGATCACGGTCGGGATCCCCGCCTGCTGGAAGAAGCCGCCTTCGGTGGCAAAGCTCACTTTGCCGGTGCCGTTGGCGCCGCTGAGGGCGAGGGCGAGCTGCACGACTTCCTCATCGGGCTTCGCCGACAGCGCTTGCACCGTATTCGTCTCCTCGAAGGCGATGCCCGCGCCGGCGCTGACCGCTTGCATCTCGGGCAAAAGCGTCGCGGCGAAGCGCTTCACGTCGTCGACAATGACGCTGGGATCGTCGGCCGGAAGGTGGCGCATCTCGAAATCGAAACGGCATTCGCGCGGCACGATGTTGACGGCTGTGCCGCCGGCGATCACGCCGGTCTGCAAGGTCGTGTAAGGCGGATCGAAGGCCTCGTCGAACGGACCGTGCTCGCGTTTGCCGCGGGCGATGCCGCTGATATGCGTAATCACGGCCGCCGCGGCCTCGATCGCGTTGACGCCTTTATGGGTCAGCGAGGAATGCGCCTCGTGGCCGTGGACGTGACAGCGCAGGCGGCGGCTGCCCTTATGCGCGATCACCGGCTGCATCATCGTCGGCTCGCCGATGATGCAAAGCCGCGGCTTGACCGGCCGCGCGGCAAGCGCGGCGATCAGGCTGCGCACGCCGAGGCAACCGACCTCTTCGTCATAGGTCAAGGCGAGATGGATCGGCACGGCGAGGGAGCGCGTGACGAATTCCGGCACCCTTGCCAGCATCACGGCGATGAAGCTCTTCATATCGGCGCTGCCGCGCGCATAAAGCCGGTCGCCGCGCGGCTCGAGCTTGAACGGATCGCTCGCCCAGTCCTGATCGTCGACCGGCACGACGTCGCTATGGCCCGACAGCATGACCCCGCCTTGATCGCTCGGGCCGATGGTGGCGAAGAGATTGGCCTTGCGGCGCGCTTCGTCATAGACGAGCTCGCTCTTGATGCGCCAGCGGTCGAGGTAGTCGCGCACGAAATCGATGAGGGCGAGGTTGCTCTCGCGGCTGGTCGTGTCGAAGGCGACCAGCCGCTCGATCATCTCGACGCTCGACAGATACTGACCTGGCATCGCCTCATTCTGGCGCGGCGAAGGGCGGCGCGCCAGAGCAGGCGGGACTCAGGTCATGCCGCGGGCCGCGTCTCCTCCGAAGGCTCGTAAGTCGCCTTGGTCGCGGGCCGCGCCATCGCGCGCGCGAACCAATCGGCGGTCTTGGGATGGCTCGGCATCAATTCGGGCCGCACTTCGCGAAAGGCGAAGATGTAAGGCAGGATCGCGATATCGGCGAGGGTGTACATGTCGCCGGCGAGCCAGGGCCCGGCGGCGAGCGCCGCCTCGCAGCGGTCGAAGACGTAATCCATGCGGCCGTAAGCTTCCTCGAATTCCTTCTTCGAGAAGCCGTCGCGTTTGAGCGCTTGCAGCTTGAGGCGATGGTCGACCAGCGGCGTCTCGGCGACGGCCTTGTCGAAATCGGCCTGCGACATTTCCTTGAGCTGCGCCTGCTTGGTGCGCGTCCAGGTGGGAATGCGCGTCGCCGGCAGCGCGTATTCGTCGGCCATCTTACAGAAGACGCGCATCCGCGCTCGCGCCACGGGATCGGTGGGACGCAGCGGCTTGTCCGGGAAGACCTCGTCGAGATATTCGTTGATGACGCCGCTTTCGACGATCGCGGTGCCGTTATGGACGAGCGTCGGCACCAGGCCGTTGGGATTGAGCTTCAGATAAGCGGGATCGTGATGCTCGAACTTGCCGAGCGACACGAAGTGGCTCTTATAGGGCAGGCCCTTTTCTTTAAGGCAGTGCCGCGATTTCTTCGAGCATGTCGTCAGCCCTGCATGATAAAGCTCAAGCACGTCGGTCATATTGATCCTCCGCTATTGTCTCGGCGCAGTGTAGTGTATAGTCCGTGCCTGGGGAGGAAAAGCGATGCTGACGCTCTATCACAACGACATGTCCGTCTGCGCGCAAAAGGTCCGGCTTTGCCTCGCCGAGAAAGGGCTGCCCTATGAGGCGAAGCATCTCAACTTGCGCGCCGGGGATCAGCAACAACCCGACTATCTGAAGCTCAACCCCAAGGGCGTGGTGCCGACCCTCGTCGACGACGACACCGTCGTGGTCGAATCCATCGTCATCAACGAATATCTCGACGATGCTTTTCCGAAGCGGCCCCTAAAGCCGAACGATCCCGCGGGCCGAGCGAAGATGCGCTGGTGGACCAAGCAAATCGACGACAGCATCTTCGGCGCGACCGGCACGGTCAGCATGAGCATCGCCTTCCATCACCAATACACACCTGAGGTGCTCGACGAGTTGATACGGCAGCGCGGTCCGGCTTATCGCGCGCGTTTCGCCTTGCTGCAGCAGGGCGTCAACAACCCGAACTTCCCCGATGCGATCAAGAGGCTCTACAAGATGGTGGCCGATATGAACGCGGCATTGGAGCGCGGGCCGTGGCTCTGCGGCGAGATGTTCACCTTGGCCGATATCGCCTATGCGCCCTACCTGACACGGCTCGACCATCTGAAATTTCTCGGCTTTCTCGACAAGCACAAGCGCGCCGCCGATTGGTACGAGCGCATGAAGGCGCGCGCGAGCTACCGCACTGCGCTTGCGGCGCAGTTCAACGCGAAATACCTGCCGCTCATGGACGAGAAGGGCCGCGAGGCCTGGCCGCGGGTCAAAGAGCTGGTCGGGATCGCGTGACGACGCGCGCCGAATTACCCGAACTTTTGCGCGCGTAAGCTCAGGCCGGCACCGGCTCGAGCCGCTTGCGGCCGCGCGGCTTGTCGTCCGTCAGCATCTGCGCCGTCCCGGCGATGAGCCCGATGACGACGCCGAGCTGCCAGGCATGGTCGTAGGAGCCGAAATAATCGTAAATTAGCCCGCCGCCCCAGGCGCCGAGGAATGAGCCGACTTGGTGGGTGAAGAACATGATGCCGGAGAGCGTCGCGAGATAGCGCAAGCCGAACATTTGAATGACAAGGCCCTGGGTCAGGGGAATGACGCCGAGCCACATCAGCCCCATCACCGCCGCGAAGATCAGCGTCGTCGCCGGCGTCGCCGGCAACATGAAATAGATCGCGATGCAGATCGAGCGCAGGACGTAGACGAGGCCCAAGAGGATGTGCTTGGGATATTTGCCGCCGAGCCAGCCGAGCAGATAGCAGCCGCCGACATTGAAAATCGCGATCGTCGACAGGGCTTCGGCGCCGAGCATCGGATCGGCGCCGCAAAGCGCGAGATAGGTCGGCAGATGCGTCGTCAGGAAAATGAGCTGCAAACCGCAGACGAAGATCGCCGTCGCCATCGTGACATAGCCGCGGTGATTGGCTGCCGCGCGCAACACCTCGCGGAACGTGTCGGGCGCGGTACCGTCCTGGCCGGGCGCGCGCGGCTGCGCGACCTTGTCGACGCCGCCCGTCAGGAAGGCGGCCGGCAGCATTATCGCCGAAAGACCGACGAAGGCATAAAGCGCGACATGCCAGCCGTAGCCGGCGATCAGCTTCTGCGCCATCGGCGCGACGAGGAACGTGCCGAACGAGCCGATGCCCGCGACCATCCCGAGCGTCGCGCTGCGCTTGGCCGGCGCGACGACGCGCGAGGTTGCGGTGAGCGACAGGTTCGAGGCGGTGCAGGACAGCGATGTGCCGATCAGCACGCCGGTGCCGAGGAACAGCGACAGGGAGCCGGTCGCGAACGCCGTCAACACCAGTCCGGCGGCGAAGCACAGGCTGCCGAAGATCAGCAACAGGCGCATGCCGAAGCGGTCGGCGAGGGCGCCGACGAAGGGCTGGGTGATGCCCCAGATCATGTTCTGCATAGCGAGGGCGAAGGTGTAGTCGCTCACCGACAGGCCCAAATCGCCGGTGATCGGCACCATAAAGAGACCAAAGCTCTGCCGCATGCCCATGCCGAGGCACATCAGCAGCGATGCCGCCGCGATGATGGTGACGCTCTGCGCGCGAGTCGCCGGCGATAAAGCGGCGTTGCTCGTAGCCATGAAATCCCGCTCCGGTCAAAAAACGCGTCTCGATGTCGCCCCAGCTTACAAAATGGCGGCGCGTTGTCACGCAAATCGGCGAAAACCGCCACATTCGTGCAACCGAATTGGCGTAATGCTGCTATCCACAGCGATTTGATAAAGTGCAAATCGTTCTTAGCCTGTCGTTAGCCTTGGTTGAGCAATTCTTCGGCATCGCGCCCGTCGGAGAATGGTGAGAGAACGTGTCGATCATGATGTATGTCGTGCAAAAGAATACGCCGGAAGGCAGCGCGCAATGGCTGAGTAAGGCCAAGCCGACTTTGATCTGGGGCGACAAGCGGCACGCCATGATGTTCGAAACCCGTGCGCTCGCGCAGATGGCGGCGCAGATGGCAAGCCGCCACGAATCGCCCCTCGAAGTCGTGTTCGTGCCGGATCCGGCCCGCTGGCGCGATTGACGCTGCAGGT
>DATGLO010000364.1:0-8327 GCA_035294105.1 Allostellaceae bacterium | reverse complement strand
ACGCGCCGGCGTCAGCGGCGAGAGGTCGTCGTCGCTTTGCGGCGCATGCGCGGCGCCGAGCGCCTCGCGCCAAGGCTGCCATTTCTGCTTTTTCACATAGGCCGGATCGAGCCACTCCTCGAGCGGCTTCGCGCGGGCGAGGGCGGCGTCGACGGCACGGCCCATCACCCGCGGCGTCAGGCCCGCGGTCAGGCCGTAAACCGGCTCGATCGCCTTCAGCGACGCGGCGTCTTCCGGTGCGACAATGTAATCGGGATGGGTGATCTGGATTTGGTTGTTGTAATGCTCGACCTTGCCCGAGACGATGCGGGTCGCGCCGACCGGCAACTGCTTCTCGAGGTAATCGCCCTGCACGTGGAAGAAGACCAGGAACAGAAAACCGGTCTCGTCGCGGCAACGCACGCGATAGGGCTGGCGCGGATTATGCGGCTTCTGGTGCTGGTCGACGGTGACCGTGATGGTCGCGATCGCGCCGTCCTTCGCCTGCATGACCTTTGGCTGATGCCGGCGGTCGATAATGCCGGTGGGCAAATGCCATAAGAGATCGACCACCAGCGGCGCGCCGAGCTTCTCGAACAGCTTGGCAAGCCGCGGTCCCACGCCCTTCAGGGCGGTGACCGAGGCAAAGAGCGGATTGAGGACGCTGGGACGCAAGGGCGACGATTTATCGTTGCAAGACGATCGAGGGTCCTTCGACTTCGCTCACGATGAGGTAAAATCCCGAGCGGCATCTTTCGGTGGATGCCCGATTCTTCATCTCCTCACCCTGAGCGGCGTCGAAGGGCGCAGGATGGTACTGCAGCGGGAGGAAAAAGAAATGCGGCGCAGCGATCGGAAAATTCTCACCAGTCATGTCGGCAGCCTGCCTTACCTGATGGAGCTCGACAAAACCGCGCCCGATTATCCGGCCAAGCTCGCGGAAGCCGTCGCGGCGGTCGTCGAGAAGCAGCGCGGCTGCGGCATCGACATCGTGAACGAGGGCGAATACGCCAAAGGCGGCGACTGGCTCTCTTATATCGAGGACCGCTTCGGCGGCTTCGAGGCGCGGCCGCCCAAGCAAGGCGCGGTGCATCTCCTGGCGCAAGGCAAAGACCGCGAGGACTTCGCCGAATTCTACAAATATGCGACCGACAAAGGCACGCTGTTCTACGAGCCGGGCGGGCTCATCCGCCGCATGCGGCCGAGCTGGGTCTGCACCGGGCCGATCACCTATGCCGCCGAGACGGCGCTCAAGCGCGAGATCGCGCTGCTTAAAAATGCGCTCAGGCCGGGCGAGGAAGGCTTCATCACGACGACGGCGCCGGCGAGCCTCGAGCCTTACCGCGACAACGAGTATTACAAGACCCAAGAGGACTTCCTCGCCGCGCTCGGCGCGGCGATGCGCACCGAGTACAAGACGATCGTCGATGAAGGCCTCGTCTTGCAGATCGACGATGCCTGGCTGCCCGCGCTCTGGGATCGCATCGGCATGCAGATGGGTCTCGAAGCCTTCAAGAAGCGCTGCATGCTGCGCGTCGAGCTGCTCAACGAGGCGCTCAAGGGCATTCCCGAGGATCGCATCCGCTATCACCTTTGCTGGGGCAGCTGGCACGGGCCGCATGCCTACGACTTGGAGATGAAGGATTTCGTCGATGTGATGTTGGCGGTGAAGGCCGGCGCCTATTCCTTCGAAGCGGCGAATGCGCGCCACGAGCACGAATATGCGGTGTGGAAAAGCGTGAAGCTGCCGGCGGGCAAGATCATCATCCCCGGCGTCATCACCCATTCGACCGATGTGATCGAGCATCCCGAGCTCGTCGCGCAACGCATCATCCGCTTTGCCAAGCTGGTCGGCAAAGAGAACGTCATTGCCGGCGCCGATTGCGGCTTCGGCGGCCGCTCGCATCCGCAAATCGCCTGGGCGAAATTGAAAGCGCTCGGCGACGGCGCGGCGCTGGCGACGAAGGAATTGACGTACGCGTGATTAAATCCGCTCCGTCATGGCGAGCGTCCCTCGACAAGCTCGGGATGAGAGCGAAGCAATCCAGCTATCAACGCAGACTCGATTGCTTCGGCGCTGCGCTTCGCGCAATGACGTTCCAGTTTCAACTCTCTGCCGTCTTCACATGCGCCGCCAAGAGCGCGGGCAGGCGCGACGGGTCGCCGCGGGCCATGCCGCATTCGGTGCCGATGCCGTCGACCTTCGCGTGACGGCGGCCGGCGGCGAGCCGCGCCGCGTTGCCGGCATCGTCGTTGTGATGAACGAGGCCGAGATAGAGATCGGTGCCGGGCTTCATCGCCAGTTTCTCGAGGGGCACGTAGAATGCCTCGTCGGTGCGCGGCTTCGGCACCGGGAGATGGAAGAACTGGATCGGCCGCGCGACACCCTTGCTCACGGCGTTGACCATCTCGACCATCAGGGCGGCGTCTTTCGGCTGCACCATATGCTCGTCGGCCGGGCTGCCGTAGCAGAGGTGATAGCCGAGCTCGACATCGCGCGGCACGGCATCGCCGATCTTGGTCAGAACGTCGACCGCCTCGGTGCGGAAATCGACCGGGCCCTTCTCGTAATAGCCTTCCCAGGCGAGCACCTCTTGGCAAACATCCCACTGGATTGCGAGCTTGTCATGCGGAATGCTCGCGGTCATCTTGGCTACCTCGCCGAGGAAATGCTCGACCAGCGCCGGCAGGACCTTTGGTCGATCGGCGGGGACCATATTGTTGTAGGTCGGGGCGATCGGCGTCGGGATCGAGACCTGGAATTTGACGGCCGCCGGAATCGCGCCCCCTTTCTGCATGCGCTCGAAGAGCTTCCAGGAATCGATCGCCATCTCGCCATAGCGGGTGACGAAGCTTTTGGGATCGGGCTTGGCGCCCGGCTTCACCCTGAGCCGCTGAATCTCGCGCACGACCTTGCCGTCCCACTGCACGAATTTGAACGGCGGTAGGTCCGTCGCCACTTCGATCGAGGGATTTTCGGCGAGCACGTCTTGGAGGAAGCGGATCCAGCTTTTGCGGATGCCGGTCTCGCCGTCGGGCAGGCGCACGAGATGCGCGCCGGCGCTTTGCGACAGCGTCCTGAACACGCTCTCCGCATCGGGCAGCGGAATGCTGCCGACGAAATGGATGATAGGCTTGGCCGCCATGATCGCTCCTTCCAAGTTCTTTGGCGCAGTTTAGCGTTCCCGGGTGGGCGCTCTACCTCGAAATTTGGTGGGCAAACCATACCAATTGCGGCCAAGCCGCGATTATCCCGATTGTCGGCGGCGTGGGCGCCGGCCTATGCTCGGGGGCATTAAGCCGCGCCTCGTAAACGCGGCGCCAGGGAGGAAACCATGCGTCTCAAGAAATTTGCCGCCGTTGTGGCTGGCATGCTCGGCGTGGCCGTAATGGCGGCGACGGCGCAAGCCGACCCGGTCAAGATCCGCCTGTCCTATATCGTACCGGTATCGAACTGGGCGACCATTCTCTTTGCCAAGCCCGAGCTCGCGAAACATCTGAACAAGACCTACACCTTCGAGCCGGTGCATTTCCAATCGACGCCGACGCTGATCCAGGCGCTCGCCGCGAACGAGATCGAGATCGCCAATCTCGGTTTCACCTCGCTGCCGCTCGCCATCACCAATGCCGGCATGCAGGACCTGCGCGTCATCTCCGACGAGCTGCAGGACGGCGTGCCCGGCTATTACAGCAACGAGTATATGGTGCGGAACGACAGCGGCATCACCAAGGTCGAGGACCTTAAGGGCAAGGTGCTGGCGACCAACGGCTATGGCAGCGGCACCGACATTCCGCTGAGGATCATGCTGGCGAAGCACGGCCTCAACGACAAGAAGGACGTGAACATCATCGAGGCGCCGATCCCGACCATGGGGGCGATGCTGAACGAGAAGAAGGTCGACCTCATCGCCTGGGTGCTGCCGTTCACCGCCGATCCCAAAGCGCATGCCGACGCGCATGACCTGTTCACGGCGGGCGATGCCGTCGGCATCAACCAGCTCGGCATGTGGGTCGCGAAGAGCGAGTTCATCGCCAAGAACCGCGCGACGATGGTCGACTTCATGGAAGACGCACTCCGGGCCGAGCGCTGGTATTTCGATCCGGCCAATCACGCCGATGCGGTGAAGATCGCGGTCGAAGCCACCAAGATTCCGGCTCCGGTCTGGGATAGCTGGCTCTTCAAGAAAGACGGCGAAAAGGGCGATTACTACCGCAATCCCGACGGCCTGCCGAATGTGTCGGGGATGCAGAAGACGATCGACGAGCAGGTGAAGTACGGCTACCTGAAGCAAGGCATCGAGGTAAAGAAATACGTCGATCTCTCGCTCGTCCAGGAAGCGGACAAGCGGCTGAAATAACCGTCACGGAACCGTCACCCGCGCGGGCTGCGTCCGCGCTAGCATGCCGCCGATCGAGGAGAACGAGATGCGGCGGGCATGGGTCATCGGGTGGGTCCTCTCGGCATTCGCGCAAGCAGCGGCGGCGACGCCGCTGCAGCCGAACGACGCGGTCACGACGACGCCGATCAAGCATGTGATCGTGATCCTCGGCGAAAATCGCTCCTTCGATCATGTCTTCGGCACCTATCGTCCGAAAGCCGGGCAGACGGTCTTCAACATTCTCTCGGAAGGCATCGTCAAGGCCGACGGTTCGCCGGGACCGAATTTCGCCAGGGCGGCGCAAGCACGCGCAACCGTTACCGGCAGTTTCGCGATCGCGCCCGCCCGGAAAGAGCTTTACGCGCATCTGCCGCCGGCGATGACCGGCAGCGCGCCGACGCAGCCGCGCAACGACAATCCGCCTTTCACCTCGCTGCGCGCGGCACTCGCCATGGATGAAGGGCTGTTGCCGGCGGATCAAAAGCTCTTGCTCAGCGGCGCGACCGGCCTGCCGAAGAACGCGATCGACACGCGCATCGTCCACGCGACCGCGCTGCCGAACGGGCCCTATCCGCTGACGCCCGGCACGGCTTACGACGCCTATACCGCCAATCCGACGCATCGGTTTTTTCAGATGTGGCAGCAGCTCGATTGCAGCATTGCCGGGGCGAGCGCCGCCAATCCCAGCGGCTGCCGTGGCGATCTTTTCGCTTGGGTCGAGACGTCGGTCGGGCCCGGCAGCAACGGCGAGCCGCAGCCCGCGGAATGGGGCGAGCAAAGCACGGGCGAGGGCGCGGCGGCGCTCGGCTTCTACAACATGGCGCGCGGCGATGCGCCTTACCTCAAACAGCTCGCAGACACTTATGCGATCAGCGACAACTACCACCAGGCGGTGATGGGCGGCACCGGCGTCAATCACATCATGCTCGGCACCGGCGACATGATCTCGTTCAGCGACGCCGACTTCAAGGTTGCGAAGCCACCTGAGAACGAGATCGAGAATCCCAATCCGCTGCCGGGCACGAATAATTTCTATACGCAGGACGGTTATGCCGGCGGCTCCTATGTCGATTGCGCCGATGCGAGTGCGCCGGGCGTCGCGCCGATCCTCGATTATCTCGCCGCGCTGCCGTACAAGCCGAAATCCAATTGCGAGCCGGGCCACTATTATCTCGTCAACAACTATTCGCCCGGCTATTTCGGCAACGGCACGGTCAATACGGTCGGCAAATTCGTCGTGCCTCCCTCGCATCTGCCGACGATCGGCGATGCGCTCATGGCGAAAGGCGTCTCGTTCCGCTACTACGGCGAGGGCTGGGATCGCTACGTGCAGGATCCGAAGAACCGGCTCGTCTGCGACATCTGCAATTTTCTGCAATACACCGCCTCGATCATGACCGATCCGGCGCGGCGCAGCGCACACATCCAGGACCTCGGCGATTTCTACAGCGATGTCGATGCCGAGGCGTTGCCCGCGGTGTCCTTCGTCAAGCCGAACTTCATCAATGACGGCCATCCCGGCAGCTCGAAGCTCGACATCCTGGAGGCGTTTTCGCGCCGGCTGATCGAGGCGGTGAAAGCGCATCCCGCGCTCTGGGCCAGTACCGCGATCTTCATCACCTTCGATGAGGGCGGCGGCTACTGGGATTCGGGCTATGTCCAGCCGCTCGATTTCTTCGGCGACGGCACCCGGGTGCCGCTGCTCGCGATCTCGCCATTCTCCACGGGCGGCCGCGTCAGTCATGTCTATGCCGACCACGTCTCACTCTTGAAATTCATCGAGCGGAACTGGTCCGTGCCGCCGGTGAGCGATCGCAGCCGCGACAATCTGCCGAACCCGGTCGCGCGCGCCGCCGACCCTTACGTGCCGACGAACTCGCCCGCCATCGGCGATTTGATGGATATGTTCGTTTTCCATTGACCCTCTCCGCCCGCATGGGGGGAGAGGGTGCGAGCGCAGCGAGCGGGTGAGGTGGGTTGTAGATGCACACCTCACCCTCCCATTGCTTCGCGCTGGGCCCCTCTCCGCTTCGCGCGGAGAGAAACTATTACAGCCGCATCAGCCGCTTGGCGTTGCCGCCGAGAATCTTGCCCTTATCGGCCGCGTTCAGCTGCAGCGCCGCCATCCAGTCGGTACCGGCCTTGCTGTCGACATAGGGATAGTCGACGGAGAACAGCACGCGATCGATGCCCATCTCGGTGATGGTGAAGTTGAGCGCCGGCGTCGAGTAATAGCCGCTGGTCGTGATGTAGAAGTGGTTGCAGAAGATATCGCGGAAGGTTTTGCCATCGTCCGTCAGCGCGTGCATCGTCTCGGTCTCGCGATGGATGAGGAAGGGCAGGGTCTCGCCCATATGGCCGAGGATGATCTGCAGCTTGGGATAGCGCTCGAACACGCCGGAGAGCACCATGCGCAGCCCGATGGTCGCGGTCTCCATGGTGAAGCCCCAGGCGGCGCCGACGAGGCCCGGCCGCTTCTTGAGATAATCGCCGAGCCAGATTTGCGCGACGCGCTCGTCCATCGTCGCGGGATGCATGTAGATCGGCACGTCGAGCGCGGCGGCGCGCTCCCACATCGGCCAGAAGCGCTCGTCGTCGAGGAAAACGCCGTTGCTTGGCCCGTGCACCATCGCGCCCTTGAAGCCGAGCTTCGTCACCGCGCGCTCGAGCTCGTCGGCCGCTGCCTTGGGATCGGGCGTCGGCAGGTTGGCGAAGCCCATGAGCCGGGTCGGATAGGCCTTGCACTTCTCGGCGAGGTAATCGTTCGAGACGCGCGCGAGGCGCACCGCGCTCTCGGCGTCCATGCGCTGCGTCGCGGGCATGCCGTGGCCGAGAATCTGGATGTCGATTCCGGCCTCGTCCATGGTGGCGATGCGCCGCGGCCCGATCTCGTAGAGCCGCTCTTGAATCTCGTTCGTGCGGTGGCTGCCGGCGTCGCCGCCGCTCTTTTTCACCACCTCTTCGTGCCAATAATGCTCTTCGAGCGCGATGACAGCGTGGTTCTGGATCATGGCGACCTCCCTCGGATCTTCAGATTTTGAGCAACCTCTTCGCATTGCCGCTGAGAATCTTTTCCTTGTCCGCAGCGTTCATCTGCAAAGAGCCGATCCAGCTCGTGCCGGGCGGGTTGGGTACGAACGGATAGTCGATCGAGAACATCACGCGGTCTATGCCGAGCTCCGTGATGCAGCATTGCAACGCCGCGTCGGAGAAGAAGCCGCTCGTCGTCACGTAGAAATGCTCGCAGAAAATATCGCGGAAGGATTTCGGCGCGCCTTGACCGGCATTGCCGTGACGCGACAGCGCCTGGCTGATGCGCCAGAGGAAAAAGGGCAATCCTTCGCCCATATGGCCGAGGATGATCTGCAGCTTCGGATACTTGTCGAACACGCCGGACAGCACGAAGCGAATGCCTTGCGTCGCCGTCTCGACCCCAAAGCCCCAGCCCGCGGTCGCGAGATTGGGATATTTGGGCAGATATTCCTTGTAATAGGTCTCGACCACTGCCGCTTGCGGATAGGCGGGGTGGATGTAGATCGGGACGTCGAGCGCCTGTGCGCGCTCGTAGATCGGCCAGAAGCGCTGGTCGTCATGGAAGACGCCGTTGGTCAGGCCGTGGATCATCGTGCCTTTGAAGCCGTATTTCGTCACCGCGCGCTCGAGCTCGTCGGCGGCGGCTTTCGGGTCGGGCGTCGGGCACACGGCGAAGGCATAGAGCCGCTTGTTGCTCGCGGCGCAGGCTTCGGCGACGCGATCATTGGCGCGCCGGGCGAGGGCGACGGCACTCTCGGCGTCCATCTTCTGCACCGAAGGCGCGCCATGCGAGACGACCTGGATATCGACCCCGGCCTCATCCATCTCCTTAAGGCGGAGCGTGCCGAGATCGCCAAGGCGCTCGGCCATGCCGGGACCGCGGCCCGGCGCGGCGTCGTTGGGCGCGAATTTCGCTTTGATCTCGGAGTCGAGGAA
>DATGLO010000363.1:0-4658 GCA_035294105.1 Allostellaceae bacterium | reverse complement strand
TGCCGACGCCGGCGACGCGCTGGGCACGATTGAGCATGGCCTGATTTTCGCGCAAGGCTTCCTGCGCCTCGTGAATTTCGGTGACGTCTTGGAAGGTGCTCAGCCGCCCGATCGGCCGGCCCTCGGCGTCGCGCCACACCTCGGCTTCGCGATGTAGCAATCGCACCGTGCCGTCGGCACGGATGATCCGGTAATCGAGCGCGAGCGGCTCCTGGCCGGCGAGGGCCTCATCGAGCGACGCCTCGACCTTGGCGCGATCCTCGGGATGCACCATGGCGAGGAAGCGCTCGCTGCTCGGCGCCAAGTGGGGGTCGAGGCCGGTGATACGGTACAGCTGCTCCGACCACTGGCTGGTGCGGGTGCGAAAGTCATGCAGCGCGCTGCCGACGCCGGCGACGCGCTGGGCGCGATTGAGCATGGCCTGGTTTTCGCGCAGCGCTTCTTGCGCGAGCTGGAGATCGGTAACGTCCTGGAAGGTCGCGATCGCGCCGGTCGCCCGGCCCGCGTCGTCATAGAGCCATTCGGCCTCGCGATGCAGCCAGCGCAAGCTGCCGTCGGGGCGAATGATGCGGAACAGGACGGTGTCGCGATCGCCCGATTGCGGGGCGGCTTGCAGCGATTTGTCGACGGCCGCGCGATCCTCGGGATGAACCATCGAAAGAAACGCGGCGATGTTCGGTTTGAAACTTTCGCGCGAGACGCCGAGAAGGCGGAACATTTCGTCGGACCAGTCGCTCGTGTCGCCGGCGAAGTCGCGGAAGATGCTGCCCATGCGGCCGACGCGCTGCGCGCGATTGAGCATCGTCTCTTTTTTGCGCTGGCGGTCCGCGGCGGCGCGCTGGTCGGTGATATCCTTATAAGTCGCGAGGCGCACCGGTGTGCCGTGCGCGTCGTGCCAGAAATCGGCTTCGCGATGGACCCATCGCTGCGTCCCATCGGGTCGCACGATGCGGAACTCGATCGGCGGCTCTGTTACGTTGTTGACACCCCGGGCGATCGTCTCCGCAACCCGGGGGCGATCGTCGGGGTGGACCAGGGCGAGGAAAGCCTCGGTATTGGGCGTAAAGCTGTTGCGCGGCACGCCGCAGATCCGGTACATCTCGTCGGACCAATCGGTCTCCTTGGTCCTGAGATTGCGCACAACGCTGCCGGTGCCCGACAGCTTCTGGGCGCGGTTGAGCATTGCCTGGCTCTCGCGCAACGAGTTCTGGACGGTCTTGAGCGCCGTGATGTCGATGCGTAGCCCGGCGATGCCGCCGTCCGCCATGCGCCGCTCCGAGCTCATGACCCAGCGGCCGTTGGCCAGCCGCGCCTCGTCCTCGCCGCCGGCGCGATGTTTGCGGATGCGCTCCGCGAGCCATTCCTCTTCGCGGCCGCTGGCGTCGGCATAGCGTCCGGTCGCCACAGCTTGGCGCATGATGTCCTCGTAGCGCGCGCCCGGCACAAAGCCTTCCGCATTCTCGGGATACATCTTGCGATAGGCTTCGTTGCACATGACGAAGCGGTCGTCGGCGTCGTAGATCACGAAGCCTTCGGCGATGCTGTCGATGGCGTTGCGCAACAAGGCATCGGCGCGCGCGGCCTGCTCGCGCGCGGCGACGAGCTCGGTCTCGTCGGTCACGGTGCCGCGATAGCCGGCGAAGCTGCCGTCGTCGTCGAACACCGGCTTGCCGTCGACGCAGACATCGAAATGCCCGTCCGGCTGCTCGATGCGGAAGCGGAACTGGCGGAACGGCAGATGCGCATCGAGCAGCGCTTTGTGCTCGCGCCAGATCGGATCGGTTTCCGGATCGGCCCCGACCTGTTCCCAGCGGGTCATGCCGATGAGGTTGACCTTCGGCCGGCGCGCGCCGGCGACTACTGTGAAGCGGTGTTGTGCGTCGGTTTCCCAGATCCAGTCGCTGCCGACTTCGAGAATGTCGCGGAAACGCGCTTCGCTTCGCTGCGCGTCGCGCATCGCGGTTTCGGCCTGAGTCATCGCTTCGAAGATATCGGCGCGCGCCCGCGCTTCGCGATCGGCGCGCATGCGCTCTTTGCGGGCGAGGCTCGCGGCATTCAGCTGGCGCAGCAGCAGCCACGCGACGAGGCCGACGAGAACGAGCGAGACGCCGCCGCCGCACAGGGTCGCAAGCGCCTCGCCGGTCCATTGTCGCAGGATGGCGCCGGCCGGCTGGCGCAGCTCGAGGGTCAGCGGAAGGTCTCCGAGCGGCAGCCGCACGACCGCTATGCTGCCGTCACCGTGTTTTTCCCAGAACGCAGCGAAACCCTTTGCGGGCAGCGGCCGATCAGGCGCGCTGTCGCTGGTTGGCGTCGCCGCTTCGGGATCATGCGGCGAATGGGCGATAAGCGTGCCGTCGTCGGTCCGCAGCGCGATCGAGGTAGCGGGGCCCCCGATCTGGTCGAGATAACCGCCGTAGACGCCTTCGAGATAGCCGGAGCGGATGGCACCGAGCAACACACCGACAAAGCTGCCGTTGGGCGCGCTCAGCCGCTTTGCCACGTAAATTGTCTGCCCGCCGACAGCGTCGGAGCCGCCTTTTACCGGCGAGCTGATATAGACGTTAATCTCGGGGTGGTCGCGTAGCCGCAGAAAAAAGTCGCTGGTGGCGAGATTGACGGGCGGGACGACGGGATAGCTGCGCGTGCGGTTGATGACATTGCCGTCGGCGTCGAGGATCGACAGCGAATCGAGTGCACCGACATCCGCCAGCTTCGCGCGCAGCAGGCGATAGGTCGCTTCGTCGCCGGCCGCTTGCCGCAGCGCCGCGGAAGAAGCGATGCCGGCCGCCTGGAAATCTTCCGCGATGCCGTCGAGAACGAGGCTCGCGTTCTCGAAGGTCTTCTCGGTATTGGCAGCGACCAAGAGATCGAGCGTCGACAGCCGCGCGAGGCCGCCATCGAGCTGCTCCTGCGATAAGCGCCACAGAATCCCGACAATCGCGCCGACGATCGCCAGGGACACGAGAAGCGCGCCGGCAACGATCAGCCGCTTCAGCCGAAGCTGATCCTCGCCCGCCTGCGGAGCGGGCGGCGTCAGATCGTCGTCCGATGACGCCGGCGAGATCGCTGGATTGGCTGATGCCACGCCCAAACGCTCCTATTGGCGAAAGCGCCTCTGCTCCCACTGCTGGACGATGGCAGGGGATGGCTAACGATTTCCTAATTGAAGGCGGTGGCCGGGCGCGCGGGACCGGCTCACGAGACGAGGAGGGCTGTCAGGCTTCTTCCCAGAACGGCGTCGCCTGGCGCAGCCGCTTGGCGGCGCGCGGGAAGCGCGCGCGACGGGCCTCGATCTCATGCGCGAGCCAGCCGGCGACCAGGCCTTGTGCGCGCGAGGATAGCGAGAGCTCGCCGACCTGATCGCGGGCGATCAGCGCGTCGTTGAGCTGGCCGAGCACATCCTGGATGGACACCAGCCGGTCGAGGTAGGCATCCGCCGCCCTATCGTCAAACAAATTCAAAAACATTTCAGCTGGATAGCGGATTTTTTTCGCTTCAACTCTAAGGCGATGAAAATCGGCCTGGACCGCGATATCCACCTTTTTCAAATGCTTGCGCAGCTTACGATGGCGCTTTGCCAGCAGATCACTCGAGAACTCTTTAAGATCCTTATTCCAATCTGTCTCGTGCCCACCGCTCGGCTGCCGCAGCCATTGCGCTTCCTCAATCGCCGCGATGACGGCCTCGACTTGGCCGTGCAACGCGCCGGAAGGCGGAAGGCTGTCGCGGCGCGCCGCGCGTGCGGCAGCATCCAACTCGATGAGTGCCGGCTCATCGGGCAGCGCCTCGGCCAGCGGCCGCAGCGTCGCCGAAAGAAAAACGTCCCATTCGCGGGCCCGGCTATAGAGGCGTGCGATGCTACCGAGCCGGCGGTTTAGGGCGCGGCGCTCCTCGTCGGGCAACACCCGCGCGAAAGCGCTCAATACCGACCGCAGCCGACGCAGGCCGATGCGGAAGCGGTGGATTGAATCCGGACGATCGGCGCCGCCGCGCTGGCTTGCCAGGCGCAGGCTGTGCACCCCGCTCGCAATCATCGAGCGCAGCCCGGCGCCAATCGTCGCATCAGGCGCCAGCACGGGATAAGCCGTGTTCCCGATCTGAATGACGGATTCGGCCGCGGGGCTGCGCCTTACCGCCTCGGTCATGTTTCGCGTGCCTCCAGGCTCGGCTACTTGTAATAGCAATGTGACGGAAGCGGAAGCGGGCTCCTGGCGAACGTAAGGTAATTCCTGTGGATAGGTAAGAAAATCTAGAAATGCCAATGCCTTGGGTTTAGCTTTAGGAAGAGAAAATGAAGATCGAGATCGTTGTCGCGCCGCGGCTTTATCAGCCGGTCATGGAGCGGTTGAGAGACGAATTCACCATCCATCCGCTCTGGGAGTCCTCCGACCCGCTGGCTTTCGTCGCGCCGCTCGCTGAGCGCGTGCGCGGCTTCGCCAGCTTCACCGGTTACCCCGTGCGCGCCGCGCTGATCGAGGCGCTGCCGAGGCTCGAGATCATCGCCACGATGAGCGTCGGCACCGACCATATCGACCTTGCCGCTGCGAAGGCGCGCGGCATCGCCGTCACCAATGCGCCCGACGTGCTGACAGACTGCGTCGCCGACCTCGGCATGGGCCTCACCATCAATCTCGCGCGCAATCTCGTCGCTGCCGACC
>DATGLO010000362.1:0-3418 GCA_035294105.1 Allostellaceae bacterium | reverse complement strand
TTGCCGATATCGATCTGGCCGCAGGCGATGTCGTATTTGCGGCCGTCGAGCGCGGTCGATTTGGTAAGGCCGAGCACGGCATGTTTCGAGGCGGTGTAAGGCGCCGTGTTCGGCCGCGGCGCCTGCGACCCGATCGAGCCGTTGTTGATGATGCGCCCGCCGCGCGGCTTCTGCCCTTTCATCAGGGCGAAAGCGGCGCGGGTGCAGAGGAACACGCCGGTGACGTTGGCGGCCATCACCTCGTGCCATTTCTCGATCGGCAGCTCTTCGATCGGAATGGCGGGCGCGTTGACGCCGGCGTTGTTGAAGAGAAGATCGAGCCGGCCGAAGCGCTGCTCGATGGCGCTGAAGAGCGCCGCGACCGAGACCGCGTCGGTGACATCGGCCGGGACGGGAAAGCCGTTCCTACCTGCGCGCGCCGTCTCTTCGAGCGGCTCGCGCCGCCGTCCGGCCAGTACGACGTTGTAGCCATCGTTCATCAGCGCCAGCGCCACCGCTTTGCCGATGCCGCTGCCGGCGCCGGTGACGAGCGCGATCTTCGCGCCGCTCATCTCGTGTCTCCTCTCGCCGACCGTTCGAACGGCGTCACGCCACCAATCGCCGGTGGGTTTCGAGCAGCGCCCTGACGCGCTCCGGATTGCCGCGGCCCCAACCGCATTCGGTCGAGACGCCATCCACCTTAGCGAATTTGCTGGCAACGTTGAGCCGGGTCCAATTGCCGTCGTCGTCGTCGAGATGAACGAGGCCGAGATGGAGCTCGCAGCTTTCGGGCAGAGCAAGCCCGGTCAGCGGCCGGTAGAAATCGGCGTCGGTGCGGTGCTTGGGCACCGGCAGATGGAAGAACTCGATCGAGCGCTTCACTTCCTGGAACGCCGTCTCGATCACCTGGACCATGACCGCCGTGTCTTTTGGCTGTACGAGGTGCTCGTCCTTGGGGCTGCCGTAGCAGAGGTGATAGCCGAGCTCCATGCCCTTCGGGACAGCATTGCCGATCCGGCCGAGCGTCGTCCGGATCTGCTGCATGTAATCGGCGTCGCGGTCGGCGAAGTAATTCTCGATCGCGAGGATTTCCTGCAGCACGTCCCATTGGATCGCGATGCGGTCGTTCGGCAGCGCCTTGGCGATCTTGGCGACCTCGTCGCAGAGATGCGTCGTGAAAATGTCGAGGAAGGTCCCGCGCCACTTCTTCGAGATGTAATTGTAGGTCGGGGCGAAGGGGCTCGGGATCGCGACCTGGAACTTAATACCAGCGGGGATGACGCCATCCCTTTGCAGGCGATCGAAAACGGCGAAAGATTCGATCGCCATCGCGCCATAGCCGGTCTCGAACGTCACCGTCTTCGGATCGACGCCGGCGCGGAACCGCAGCCGCTTCAGCGTGCGATGCACCTCACCGGTCCAAAGCTTCATCTCGAACGGCTTCTGGTCGGTATCGATTTCGAGCGCCGGGTGCTTGTCGAGCATGTCCGAGATCATGCCGATCCACAGCTTGCGCGGTCCGGTCTCGCCGTCGGGCAGGCGGCGCAGATAAGGACCGACGGAGCCTGCCACCGCGCGGAACACATCTTCGGCGTTGTCGAGCGGAACGCTGCCGCAGATATGGACGAGCATCTGCCCTTCTTGTGCCACGCCGATCAGCCTTTCTTGTTCGCGGCGGCCACCTGCTGGGCCGCTTCCTGGCGCCATTCGGGATTTTCCCAGAAAAATTCGAGGCGATTGCCGTCGGGATCGAAGAAATAAACGCTCTTATGGCGACCCTTCTCATGCCCTTCGAGGTTGTCGATCGTGGCCTTCTTTTCCTTCAGCCGGTTGTGGAGTTGATCGAGCACGTCGGGCCCGCCTTCGTACTCCATCGCCAGATGATTGAAGCCGCGCCACTGCCGGTCGTGCTCCGGCGTGCCGCCGACCTCGAACAGGCCGATGTCGTGATGGCGGCCGCCGAACGACATAAAGGCCATGCGGCGGTCTTCGAAGCGCATGACCAGCTTCATGCCGACCACTTCGGTGTAGAACTTCACCGCCGCGTCAAGGTCCTTGACGTTGAACACGACGTGATTGACCCACTTTTTCGGCTCTTCCATGTCTTTCTCCGATTTACCCGGCGATGATCAGCGGCCGCTGAATAGCCAAACCGAATCGCCAGGATGCTTTTCCCAAATGCGCGGCTTCCAGTTTTCGTCCATCCGATCCATGTCGGCGATGAATTCGGTCCGCCCGCCGCAGGGGTTCTCGAAGAACCAATGGTAATTGGAGCCGAGGAAGTGACGGCCCGGATTGCGCAAGGCCTTCCAGCCGCGCTCCTGCATGTGTAGCCCGCCGATCATGATCTCGTCGATCCCGGCGACCTCGAAGGCAACGTGGTTGTATTCGACGCGGTCGGCACGATGCAGCAAAAGCAGGTTGTGATGATCCTGCCCGCCTTCGCAGCGCATGAAATCGCCGGCGTCGACCGAGCGATCCGACAGGCGGAAGCCGAGCCGCTCTTGATAGAACGCGGCGGCGGCATCGCGGTTATCCTTGCGAATGTGGTAGACGACGTGGACGAGGCGCAGGGGGTGCACCCGTTCGACGCGCGCGAAGGGCGTGTTGACGCGCGGCGCGATGTCTCCGACGTTGAACGCGTGCGGCTCGATCTTCGCGGCCTTCGGTTGCGCGATGGCAAAGCCGATCGGGATGCCGCTTTCGTCGACGGTATGGAGGATGCCGGCGTCATCGCGGCGAACCTCGCGGTCGCGCGCGAGCTCGCCGCCGATCTTCTCGAGCCCTGCCGCGCTGTCGACGCCCCACACCGTGAAGCGCAGAGTCGAGCCCTTCTCGATCGGCGGCGGCAGACCGGGATCGTTCGCCGCGCGCAGCTCGATGATCTGGTTCGTCAGCGTCGCAAATTGGGCGCCGGTCGCGCCGTAATCGAGTTTTTCGAGCCCGAAATCCTCGAAATATTGAATGCAGCGGCCAACGTCCTCGACGCCGTAGGTGACCGATTCGACACGTTGAATGGGCATTATCCAGCCTCCGACCTGCAGCGAGGCTACATCCGCGCGGCGGCGCGCAGTAGCAGCCCCCGATAAACCCAGTGTTTCGGTGCCGTGACCAATTCTGCGCTCACCGCATCGGGTGCTCGAGAAACCACCGGGTGAGGAAATCGACGAATTCGCGGATCTTGCGCGGGGCACGTTCGCCGGGCGCGAACACCGCGAAAAGCGGCCGGTCGGGCACCGGGAAGTCCTCGAGGATGCGCACGAGATCGCCCGATCTGAGGCTTGCCTCGGCGATGCGCTGCGGCAACAGCGCGATCCCGAGACCGTTGACCGCCGAGTGATGCAGCACGCGAAAGCTGTTGGCGCCGAAATTCGTCGCCACCTTGACCGTCTTGATGCGCCGTCCGGTGCCGAAATGCCACGCAGGCTCGTTCATCTGG
>DATGLO010000361.1:0-3714 GCA_035294105.1 Allostellaceae bacterium | reverse complement strand
TCCATACCAAGGCCCGCCGTCACCGCCTGCTTCTCATGCTCGACGAGTTTCCCGCGCTCGGCCGCCTCGACTTCTTCGAGAGCGCGCTGGCCTTCATGGCTGGCTACGGGTTGAAGTCGTTCCTGATTGCGCAGAGCCTCAACCAGATCGAGAAGGCCTACGGACCCAACAATTCGATCCTCGACAATTGCCATGTTCGAGTGAGCTTCGCGACCAACGACGAGCGCACGGCCAAACGCGTGAGCGACGCGCTCGGCACGGCGACCGAGCTCCGCGCCATGCGCAACTACGCCGGCCATCGCCTCAGCCCCTGGCTTGGCCACCTGATGGTCTCGCGTTCGGAGACGGCCCGGCCGCTGCTCACGCCCGGCGAGATCATGCAGCTCCCGCCCACAGACGAGATCGTGATGGTCGCCGGCACGCCGCCCATCCGCGCCAAGAAGGCGCGCTACTTCGAGGACCGGAGATTACAGGCGCGCATCTTGCCGCCGCCGGTGCTGAAGGCGGCGGAACACCATCAGGCAAATGACTGGACCGGCAGGCCCCTGTCGCCGCGACCTTTGCAGGAGGCCGCGCCACCCGTGAGCGGTATGGATGACGAGGACCCGACCGGCTCCGAGAAGCGACGCCAGCCGGAACTCAGTCGCGTGACTCCGATCGAGAAGAAGCCGCCGATCGATAACGAGTTCGAGATCGACCCCAACGATGACGAGCCGGACGATGCCGCGCGGCTGAGCCGCATGAACCGGATCGTGCAAGGCATCGCGCGCCAGGTCTCGCTCGATCCGAATGACGGCATGGAGCTGTAGGACGCCATGCCGAACCCGAACAAAAAGCAGCGGCTGTCCGTCTATCTCGAACCGAGCGTGACAAAGGCGCTCGCTGAATACGCAGCCCGCCGAGCCCAATCGCGCTCGCTCGTCGCAGAGGCAGCCATAGCCTCATTCCTCTCACCCGACGCCGCCGAACGGCAAGAGGCAGCGCTCACCAGGCGCCTTGACCAGCTCGATCGCCGCATGGCGCGCCTGGAGCGTGATCTTGGCATCGCCGTCGAGACGCTCGCCGTCTTCGTCCGGTTCTGGCTGACCACCAACCCGCCGCTGCCAGAGCCTGCGCAGGCCGCCGCGCGCGCGAAGGCCGGCGAACGCTATGACGCGTTTGTCGCCGCGCTCGGACGGCGACTCGCCAAGGGGCCAAAGCTCGGCCAAGAAATCTCCGAGGACGTTCCGGGCGAACCGAGTAACGAATAAGCGAGATCACGACGCTCGCAAGTCGTCAGCGGCTTCGCCGTTTCCCTGTATTTCTACGCCACACTGCGACGACCCCATCGCGCTTGTTGCGCCGCCCGATTTTCTGCCTCTTCTACTCATCCCCGATCCGGGGCCGCTCGCGAGCGGTCCCGCGCAGAACGGGGACGACATGGCCGTTTCATTCCAGCAATCCGAGGCGGTCCTTCGCGGCACGCGCATGCTGCGCACGGCGCTTGGCCCGGCCATCGCCGGTTTCCTGGAAGACCCGTCGATCGTCGAGGTGATGCTCAACCCGGACGGGCGGCTCTGGATCGACCGGCTCTCGGAGGGCCTGGCCGATACGGGTGAGCGACTGTCGCCCGCCGACGGCGAGCGCATCGTCCGGCTTGTCGCCCACCATGTCGGCGCCGAAGTCCACGCCGGAAGCCCGCGTGTGTCCGCGGAGCTGCCCGGAACGGGAGAGCGCTTCGAAGGCCTCCTGCCGCCGGTCGTTGCCGCGCCAGCGTTCGCGATCAGGAAGCCCGCCGTCGCCGTCTTCACGCTGCAGGACTATGTCGCCGCCCGCATCATGTCGGCCGAACAGGCGGAGATTCTCCGCCGCGCGGTCACCGACCGCCGCAATATCCTGGTCGCCGGCGGAACGAGCACCGGCAAGACCACGCTCACAAACGCGCTCCTCGCGGAAGTATCGAAGTCCGCTGATCGGATCGTTCTCATCGAGGACACGCGCGAGCTTCAATGCGCGGCGCCCAATCTTGTCGCCATGCGCACCAAGGACGGGGTTGCGACGCTCTCCGACCTGGTGCGCTCCTCCCTGCGCCTGCGCCCCGACCGCATTCCGATCGGCGAGGTGCGCGGCGCCGAGGCGCTCGATCTCCTGAAGGCCTGGGGCACCGGCCATCCCGGCGGAATCGGCACGATCCACGCCGGCACCGCCATCGGCGCGCTCCGCCGTCTCGAGCAGCTCATTCAGGAAGCCGTCGTCACGGTCCCGCGCGCGCTCATCGCCGAGACCATCGATCTCGTCGCCGTGCTGAGCGGCCGCGGCGCCTCGCGCCGCCTCGCCGAGCTCGCCTGCGTCGAAGGCCTCGGACCCAGCGGCGACTACCGCATCACCCCCGCGACAGCAGGTTCAGCAGGAGATCACGCATGACCGCCGCCCGACAGCCATCATTCAAGCAACGTCCATTTGCCGGCCGGGTCGGCGATCGGATTGGCACCATCGGTCTGACCGCAGTGGGGCTCCTCTACGCGGTGCCGGCGTATGCCAGCGGCTCGTCCATGCCCTGGGAGCAGCCGCTTCAGCAGATCCTGCAATCGATCGAAGGCCCGGTGGCCAAGGTCATCGCGGTGATCATCATCATCGTCACCGGCCTGACGCTGGCCTTCGGCGACACGAGCGGCGGCTTCCGCCGGCTCGTGCAGATCGTGTTCGGCCTGTCGATCGCGTTCGCAGCCAGCTCCTTCTTCCTGAGCTTCTTCAGCTTCGGCGGCGGGGCGGTGGTGTAATGGCTGGTGTGCTTGATATCGCCGAGGTCCCCGGCTTCTCGGTGCCCGTCCATCGGGCGCTGACCGAGCACATCCTTCTCGGCGGCGCGCCGCGCTCGATCGCCATCCTCAACGGCACGCTCGCGGCCGCGCTCGGGCTCGGCCTGCGGCTCTGGCTCGTCGGCCTCGGCCTTTGGGCGGTCGGCCATTTCGCGGCGGTGTGGGCGGCGAAGCGCGACCCGATGTTCGTCGAGGTCACGCGCCGGCACCTGCGCATTCCCGGCTTCCTGGGCGTGTGAGGCGGGCGATGATGTACCTCGCCGAATATCGCCGCACAGCTGCGCGTCTCGCCGACTTCCTGCCCTGGGCGGCGCTCGTCGCAGAGGGCGTGGTCCTCAACAAGGACGGCAGCTTCCAGCGCACGGCCCGCTTTCGCGGCCCCGACCTCGACTCCGCCGTGCCGGCCGAGCTGGTCGCCGTCGCCGGCCGCCTCAACAACGCGTTCCGCCGTCTCGGCTCGGGTTGGGCGATCTTCGTGGAGGCGCAGCGCCACGGCGTTGGCGCCTATCCATCGAGCCGCTTTCCCGATCTCGCCTCCGCGCTCGTCGACGCCGAGCGCAAGGCGGACTTCGAGGAAGCGAGTGCGCATTTCGAGTCGAGCTATTTCCTCACCTTCACCTACCTGCCACCGGCCGAGGACGCCGCGCGCGCCGAGAACTGGCTGTACGAGGGCAAGGCCGACCGCGGCGTCGATCCGCACGAGATCCTGCGCAGCTTCGTCGACCGCACCGACCGCGTCCTGCAGCTCATCGAAGCCTTCATGCCCGAATGCGCCTGGCTCGATGACGGCGAGACGCTGACCTACCTCCATTCCTGCATCTCGACCAGGCGCCATCGCGTGCGGGTCCCCGAGACGCCGATGTATCTCGACGCGCTTCTGGCCAATCAGCCGCTCACCGGCGGCCTCGAGCCGCGG
>DATGLO010000360.1:0-2815 GCA_035294105.1 Allostellaceae bacterium | reverse complement strand
ACGCCGACTCGACTTGCCACGGCAGGCGGCTAGGCTGCCCTGGCTGCAACCCGCTGAGGAGGCAAACATGACAGAATCCCTGACCGACGAAGATACCGTCCTCAGCGCCAATCTCGAATTCTACCGCGCTTTCAACGATCGCGACGCTTGGGCGATGGATGCGCTCTGGGCCAAGGACGCGCCGGTGAACTGCGTTCATCCTGGCTGGACGGCGCTCGCCGGCCGCACCGCGGTCATCCAGAGCTGGCGCAACATCCTTGCCAATCCCGACGCACCGCATGTCATGGTCCACGACGATCGCGCGACCGTTTACGGCGAGGTCGCCATCGTGCAATGCGAGGAAGAACTGGATTTCGGCCATCTCGTCGCCACGAATATGTTCATTCGCGAAGCCGGCGCGTGGAAACTGATCCATCATCAGGCGAGCCAGATCGTCGTGCGCGGCCAGGACGAGCGTCGCCGCCGGCCGCCGCCGACGCGGCACTAGCTTTCCAGCACGCGATAGATCGCACGGGTCAGCGTGGCGAGCTCGTCGGCGCCGATGGTGAAAGACGGCGTCAGATAGACGACCTTGCCGAAAGGGCGGATCCACACGCCTTCCTCGACGAAGCGCCGCCGCAACGCCGCGAGATCGGGCGTGCGCTCGAGCTCGACCACGCCGATCGCGCCTTTGACGCGGACGTCGCGCACCCCGGGCAATGAGCGGCACGGCGCGAGATCGGTTGCGAGCGCCGCCTCGATCGCCGCGACCTGACCCAGGCGATCTTCGAGCGCGAAAAGGTCGAGCGAAGCATTCGCCGCGGCGCAAGCGAGGGCATTCGCCATGAAGGTCGGGCCGTGCATCAAAGCGGCGTCGGGATCGTCGGACATAAACGCCGCGGCGACATGAGGGCGCGTGACCGTCGCCGCCAGCGGCAACACGCCGCCGGTCAGCGCTTTCGACAGCGTGATTATGTCCGGCACCACGCTGGCCACAGCGCAAGCGAACATGGCGCCGGTGCGGCCGAAGCCGGTGAAGATCTCGTCGGCGATCAGCAGCAGATGATGGCGATCGGCGGCATCGCGCACGCGGCTTAGAGTCGCGGCATCGTGGAAAACCATTCCGCCCGCGCCCTGGACCAGCGGCTCGACGATGATCGCGGCGATATCGCGGCCCTCGCGCGCGAGCAGCTCGTCGAGCCGCGCGGCGCTCGCCTCATCGCGCGGCAGATCGGCGATAAGTTGAGCCGGCGCGAAGCCGCCGGCGCGGCCATGCATGCCGGTCGCAGGATCGCTCACCGCCATCGCCGCGGCGGTATCGCCGTGATAGCCTTTGCGAAAGCCGAGGAACTTGCCGCGCTCCTCGCCGCGGTTACGCCAATATTGCCGCGCGATCTTAAGCGCGATCTCGACCGCGACCGACCCCGATTCCGAAAAGAACACGCGATCGAGGCCGCCCGGCAGCAGCGCGGCGAGCCGCGTCGCGAGCCGCGCCGCCGGCTCATGCGCGAGCCCAGCGAACATAACATGCGGCAAGGTCTCGAGCTGTCGCGCGACGGCGGCAGCGATATGCGGATGGCTATAGCCGTGGCAAGCCGTCCACCAGGATGCGATACCGTCGACCAGCACCCGACCGTCGGCAAGATGAATGCGGCAGCCTTCCGTGCGCACCACCGCCAGCGGCGGCACCACGCTCTTCATCTGCGCATAAGGCAGCCAAAGGTGGTCGAGACCTCCCGCGAGCCAGTCGGGCTGGTCGGCCGGCGCCATCAGCCCCGGCTGGGCAAGAGCCCAAGCCGATCCATCAGCGCGCGGTCGTGATCGCGGGCGGGGTTGGGCGTCGTCAGCAGCCTTTCGCCGCAAAAGACCGAATTGGCGCCCGCTAGGAAGCACAGCGCCTGCAGCTCGTCGCTCATCGTCTCGCGCCCGGCCGAGAGCCGCACCATCGAAGCCGGCATGGCGATGCGCGCGACGGCGACCGTGCGCACCAATTCGATCGCATCGAGTGGCGGGGTGTCGGCGAGCGGCGTGCCGGCGACGCGCACCAGCATGTTGATCGGCACGCTTTCGGGATGGGCCGGCAAAGTCGCCAGCGCCTCGATCATGCCGACGCGATCCTCGCGGCTCTCGCCCATGCCGACGATGCCGCCGCAGCACAGCTTCATTCCCGCCGCGCGCACGCAAGCCAGCGTATCGAGCCGCTCCCGATAATCGCGCGTCGAAATGATCGCGCCGTAATATTCCGGCGAGGTGTCGAGATTGTGGTTGTAGTAGTCGAGCCCGGCGGCCGCGAGCCGCCGCGCTTGCGCATCCGTGAGCATGCCGAGCGTCGCGCAGGTCTCGAGGCCCAGCGCCTTCACATCGCCGATCATCGCACAGACCTGATCGAGATCGCGATCCTTGGGCTCGCGCCAGGCGGCGCCCATGCAGAAGCGCGATGCGCCTCCCTCTTTGGCCGCGCGCGCCGCCGCGACCACCTCCGCGCGCGGCATCAGCTTGCCGGCTTTCACCCCGGCTTCGTAATGCGCGCTTTGCGGGCAATAAGCGCAATCCTCGGGGCAGCCGCCCGTCTTGATCGACAACAGGGTCGACAGCTGGATTTCGCGCGCGTCGAAATGCCGGCGGTGGGCGAGCTGGGCACGGAAGACGAGCTCGGGCAGCGGCAGGTCGAAGAGCGCGCGCAGCTCGGTGCGCGTCCAATCGTGGCGCACGGCGTCTTCGGCAATCGAATCGGGCATAGCGCCGGCCTCTCGCATTGAGCGGCCTGTCGCGTACCGCTATACCTCGCCGAGGTCAAGCAAAAGCTCCGATGCGCTCGCTCGACGACTACGCCGCG
>DATGLO010000359.1:0-3383 GCA_035294105.1 Allostellaceae bacterium | reverse complement strand
CGCTGTCTGGGAGTCCTTCGGCAAGGCGGCCGATACCGCCGAAAACGAGGCGACTCTCGCCGGCGATTTGTGGCGCGATGCGTTCTTCATGTCAGAGCCGGTGCGCAGCCAGCTCGGCGACGTGCGCGATTATGTCGGCATCGTGCTGACTCAGGAGTGGCCGGCGATGGCAAGAGGCGCGCCTGTCGGCGACGCGGGCTGGATGCCGCTCTACAAGTTTCACCAGGCGTTGACCGACGTGCACACGACCGATCCGATGCAAGTCATGATGGTCGGCGAAGCCATCAACCGCCTCAATTCGCTTTACGATGCACGGCGCGACCGCCTGCTCGCCGCGGAGGGACATCTCGATCCGACGGTGTGGGGCGTCGTCATCCTCGGCACCTTCATCACCGTGGTCTTCACCTATCTTTTCGGCATGGAGAGCTTCGCTTTGCATCTGCTGATGACAGGCGTTCTCGCCGCGACACTCGCCCTCGTCATCGTGCTGATCGTCGCCTTCGACTATCCCTTCCGCGGCGAGGTGCAGGTCGCGCCCGACGGCTTCGGCAGCGTCGAGCACAACATGAAAGTCGCCGGAATCAGCTTCGCGCAGCCGCCCGGCGAGCACACGCCCTGAAACACCTCGCTCCGTCCCGGGAGCATTTCGGGACGGCCGTGGCAAGTTTGATCTAGAATGGTCGTAGCAACCCGGCGACGGTGCGCCGCCTAGACCGCGCTCCACCGGCGGAACCCGAAGCGGGGTCGCGGCTTTTTTTTTAGACAATCGTGCGTCGAGCGGCGGCACGGACGGAGCGTTTTGGCCGGGTCTTGCCCGGCAGTTTCCAGCAAAACGGGGCGGAGAATGGCGGCAAAAAGCGCCGAGGCGGCGGAACTCGAAAGCGTCTCTCCCTTCTATATCCCTTCGTCCACGGCGATGCTGCAAGCGACCCGCGCGCTCAAGCAAGGCGACACGCTCGCCATCCTCGATCGCGCGGGCAACATCGAAGGCGCCAATGCCGCCGAGGGAATCTTCTTCGAGGATACGCGTTACCTATCGCGCTACACGCTGACGATTAACGGCCAGCCGCCGCTGCTGCTCTCCTCGATGGTTACCGAAGACAATGCGACGCTCGAGGTCGATCTCGCCAATCCCGACCTGTTCGAGCACGGTCACGTCGTTCTCGCGCGCGACACGGTCCATCTGCAGCGCAGCGCCCTGGTCGGCGAGCGCAGCTTTTTCGAAAAGATCGAGCTCAAGAATTTCGGTCACGCCGCTATCGCGCTCACCATCGAGCTCGGCTTCGCGGCGGACTTCGTCGATATGTTCGAGATTCGCGGAACGGCGCGGCAGCGCCGCGGCACGATCCTCGCCGACGCTTTGCGCGCCGACGGCGCGACCTTGTCCTATCGCGGTCTCGACGATGTGGTGCGGTACACGACCCTTGCTTTCGAGCCGGCGCCGGCGGCGATCCGCGAGCGCAAGGCGCGCTGGCAGATCGACCTCGCGCCCGGCGCGCAGGCAGTGCTGAGTTTCACGATCCGCGCCAGCGACAATCATCGCGGCGCCGCAACGCAAACGCGCGCCGAGGCGATCGCGCAGGCCAAGCAACGCGTCGCCGATCGTCTCGAACGCTCGGTCGACATCTACACCTCGAACGAGTCTTTCAACAACTGGCTCAACCAGTCGCGCGCCAATCTCGATCTGCTGATCACCGAGACGCCGCATGGGCTTTATCCCTATGCCGGAATTCCCTGGTTCTCGACCGCTTTCGGGCGCGACGGCTTGATCACCGCGCTCGAATGCCTCTGGCTCGATCCTGCGCTCGCCGCCGGCACGCTGCGCTTTCTCGCCGCCAGGCAAGCGACTGCGCTCGACCCCGAGGCCGATGCCGAGCCGGGCAAAATCCTGCACGAGACGCGCAAGGGCGAGATGGCGGCGCTCAAGGAAGTGCCCTTCGGCTGCTATTACGGCAGCATCGATGCGACGCTGCTCTTCGTCGTTCTTGCCGCCGCTTATTACGAGCGCACCGGCGACCGCGCTCTGATGAAGGCGCTCTGGCCCCATATCGACGCCGCGCTGCGCTGGATGGAGGAATACGGCGATCGCGATCGCGACGGCTTCATCGAATACGGCCGCGCCTCGAAAGAAGGCCTCGTCAATCAAGGCTGGAAGGACAGCTGCGATTCGATCTTTCACGCCGACGGGCGGCTCGCCGAGGGGCCGATCGCGCTGGTCGAGGTGCAGGCTTATGCCTATGCCGCCTATCGCGGCGCGGCGACGCTCGCCCGTGCCCTCGATCTCGCCGAAAAAGCGGCCGCCTGCGCCGCGCAGGCCGAGGCGATGGCGCAGCGCTTCGATCGCAGCTTTTGGCTCGAGGACATCGGCACTTACGCGCTCGCACTCGACGGCGGCAAGAAGCCGTGCCGGGTGCGCGCCTCGAATGCCGGCCATGTGCTCTATTGCGGCCTGGCCTCGCAAGCTCGCGCCGAGAGCGTCGCCGCAAGCTTGATGGGGCCGGAAGGTTTTTCGTCCTGGGGCATCCGCACCGTCGCGCAAGGCGAAGCGCGCTACAACCCGATGTCCTATCACAACGGATCGATCTGGCCGCACGACAACGGCATCATTGCCATGGGCTTCGGCCGCTACGGGCTGAAAGAGCCGCTGCTGCGCGTGATGAGCGGCCTCTTCGATGCGACGCTCTTCAGCGAGACGCGCGGCGTGCCGGAGCTCTTTTGCGGCTTCGCGCGGCGCAAAGGCATGGGCCCCACCTCCTATCCCGTCGCCTGCATGCCGCAAGCCTGGTCGGCGGCGGCGATTTTCGCGATGCTCGGCGCGGCGCTCGGCATCACCTTCGATGTCGCAGGCCAGCGCGTGCTGTTCATTCGTCCCGCCCTGCCCGATTGGATGGACGAGCTGCGCTTGACCAATCTGCGTCTCGGCGACGCTTCCGCCGACGTCGTGCTGCGCCGCAGCCGCGAGGCCGCCGCGCTTTATGTCACGCGGCGCGACGGGCCGATCGAGATCGTGCTGGTCGCATGAAGCGCCCGGCTCTCGTCGCGCTGATCCTCTTTGCCGCGGGGCCGGTTTGGGCGCAGAGCAGCTCCGACAAAAACCCGCCGACGGAGCCGTCCGCGACCACGACGCCTCCGGCCGCACCCCCGGCGGCGCAATCGCCGCCGCCGCCGGCGACAGCGCCGCCGGCAACAACAACGTCGATACCGGCCAAGCAGGCACCGCCGCCGCCCAATCTCGAAACGCTTACGGCCGTCGAGGCGCGCGACATCCTCGGCCAAGAGGTCAGCGACGCGTCGGGTAACGATATGGGCCTCGTCGTCGACGTGCTGTTCGACGAGAAAAAAGAGCCGCGCGCCGTCGTCATCGATTTCGGCGGCTTTCTCGG
>DATGLO010000358.1:0-3877 GCA_035294105.1 Allostellaceae bacterium | reverse complement strand
CGCGCGACGAAGCGCGAGCGCTCGGGGCGGAAAGTACGTCGCCCATTCCGTCCAACTTTCAGCGCAACCGACGCGACAACGCGCGAGGTCGGACGGAGTTCCGGTTGAGACGGGCTTTGTGTCGCTGGCGCTAAGCCGCTTAAGCGGCGCGCGATGTCCGCGCGGTCTTCACGTCGTAGATTTCGACCGCGCGGCCCCCTTGGCGCAACTCGTAGCCGATAGCGTGAGCGCGCTGGGCAAAGAGCCGCCGCGCCGCCGCCCGGGCCTCTAACTCGCTTTCCTGAATGATGGTTTCGGCGCCCAGAAGCTGGCCGTTCGCGCCGAAGAAATAGCAGCGATACTGCATTATCGCTTCTCCCGGCTTTTTTTGCTGTTTCCTTGTCGCGCCCGTTGGGCGCACGATCGCTACATTGAGACCCGGCTGTGGCGAAATTATGGTCGGCGCGGCGGAATCTTATCCACTGCTGCACCGAGGCGCGCCGGCGCGTTTATCCGCTCGAGCTCCAAGAGCAACGCATTCTGGTCGCATTCGCTCGCTCCATGCGCGACGAGATCGCGATAAAGCGCGGTGACGCATTCCGATAACGGCAGTTTCAGCTTCGCCTCCGCGGCGGCGGCGAGGATCGTTTCCTGATCCTTGAGCTGCACCCGAGCGCGGCCGCCGGGCATGAAATC
Organism: Allostellaceae bacterium; assembly: GCA_035294105.1. GTDB lineage: Bacteria > Pseudomonadota > Alphaproteobacteria > ATCC43930 > CGMCC-115725 > CAIKMD01. The sequence goes on along the minus strand of DATGLO010000358.1, from coordinate 3,202 downwards.
GCGGTCGATCATACGCTTGCCGTGCAGTTGGAGGATGCGGCTGTCGGCGAAGCCGCCGAGCAGCGCCTCGCGCACGGCGGTGGGATCGGCGCCGCTTGCCGCGGCGAGCAGCAGCGCCTCGGCAACGGCGCCGATGGTGATCGCGACGATCGCCTGGTTGCAGCATTTGGCGAGCTGGCCGCTGCCATGGGGGCCGACCAGATTGGGCCGGCCGAGCTTTTCGAAGATCGGTTTCGCACGCGCAAAATCCGCGGCCTCGCCGCCCGCCATGATCGCCAGCGTGCCGGCGCGCGCGCCAACCACGCCGCCCGATACCGGCGCGTCGAGATAGCCGATGCCGCGGCTTTTGAAGCGCTGCGCATGATCGCGGGCGAGGGGCGGCGGCGACGAGCTCATATCGATCGCCAAGGCGCCGCGCTTCAGCGACGCCGCCGCGGCGCCTTCACCGAACAGCACGGCTTCGACCACCGGGCCGGTCTCGAGCATGGTGATCAACACGTCGGCGCTCGCCGCGGCTTCGGCCGGCGTTTTTGCCACGCGCGCGCCGGCGATCGCTTCGGCCTTTGCTGCCGTGCGGTTCCAGAGGATGAGATCGTGGCCGGCGGCGACGAGGCGCTCGGCCATGGGCGCGCCCATCAAGCCGATACCGAGAAAGGCGATGCGCTCGCTCATGATCGTTTCTCCTTCTCCTGCCCCAACTTGCGCAGACGGCGGTGGTTATATCCGGCAAGCAAAACGGTTGGTCGTAGGCGTAAGCAACGAGAATAACAGTGGCGCAACCTTTCGGCGCGATCCGACGTCACCCTATCTGGTCCGGTCTCGGCGTGTTGGTTGCGGCCCTCGTCGTGCTCGCCCTGGTTTGGGACTGGAATTGGTTCCGGCCGATGGTTCAGCAGGAAATCGCCGACGAGTTGCAACGTCCCGTCAGCCTCGGGCACTTCGATGTGCAGGACGCGTTCTCGGCGCAACCGCAGCTCGTCTTCGACGATATCCGGATCGCCAATCCGCCGAATTTCCCCGGCGGCGATACCGGCACGATCCGCCGCCTCAGCCTGCGCTTCGATCTGCCGGCGCTGATCGGCAGCTTCGGCACCAAATTATCGTCAGCCGGCTCACGATCGAGCATCCCGAAGGCGATCTGCGGCCGGGTCCGAACGGCAATCCCAACCGGAACTTCCCGGTCGCTTCGTCGTCGTCGGCCACGTCGCCACCGCGCATCGGCGCGATCGTCATCGCAGACGGCGACTTCCGCTTCGCCGATCCGCGGCTTCGCGCCGATCTGCAGGTCGCCGTGCGCACGCGTCAGCCGCCCAATGGCCGTGAGAACCAGGTCGTCATCCGCGCGCACGGCACCTATGCCGGCGAGGCTTTCACGGGCGAGTTCGTCGGCGGCTCGGTGCTTCAGCTGCGCAACAACACCAAGCCCTATCCGGTCGAGCTGACGGCGCAAGCGGGCGACACGCATATTCATCTCGCCGGTACGATCGAGGACATCAAGCAATTCGCCGGCGCCAATCTTCAGCTGCAAATCGAAGGGCAGGATCTCGCCGATCTTTACAAGATCGTCCACATCCCGTTCCAGCCGTCGCCGCCTTACGCGCTGCGCGGCCATCTCGATTACGACAACAGCGGCAAGCGTATCCGCTTCAGCGATTTCGCGGGGCGGGTCGGGGAAAGCGATCTCGAAGGCAATTTCAACGTCGATCGCGCCGGCGCGCGGCCGCTCGTCACCGCCGATCTGAAATCCAACGCCGTGCGCATGCAGGACCTCGGCGGCTTCATCGGCGCGGCGCCGGGCAAGGAGGGCGCGCCGACGGAAGGGCCGAAGCAGGCTGCGGCGCACGCCGCGGCCGATACCCAACAAACGTTGCTGCCGAATACGCCGATCGATCTCAGCAAAGTGCGCTCGACCGACTACCGCGTGCATTACCGCGGCGAGCATATCGTCACGAGCTGGGCGCCGCTCGACCATATCGACGCCGAGCTCACGATCCGGAACGGCGACATCAAGCTCGAGCCGCTCGATTTCGCCGTCGGCAGCGGAACGATCCACTCGGTCATCGAGCTGAATGGCCATGTGAACCCGATCCATGCCAAGGCCGACATCGATTTCCGCCACGTCGATTTCCAGCGCCTGCTGCAAACCACGTCCTTCGCCAAGGGCATCGGCGTCATCGGCGGGCGCTGGGTGATCGACGGCACCGGCAACTCCCTGGCGCAGATCCTCGCGCACGGCAATGGCGATCTGAAGCTCTTCATGGGCAGCGGCGATCTCAGCGCGATCATCGTCAATGCCGCGGGTCTCGATGTCGGCGGCACGATCTTATCGCTGCTCGGGATGCCGACGCAGGCGAAAATCAACTGCATGGTCAGCGATTTCGCACTTAACAACGGCGTGCTCGACACGCGCGCGCTGGTGCTCGATACCGATCAAGGCAACGTCTACGGCAAAGGCAATATCGATCTGCGCGACGAAGGCATCGCCTATCAGATCACCGAAGAAAGCAAGCACTTCACCATCGGCGCCCTTCATGCCCCGATCGACATTACGGGGGACCTTCAAGCATCCGAACGTGAAGCCGGAACCGGCGGCGCTCGGTGCACGCCTTGGCATCGCCGCGGCATTGACCGCGGTATTTCCCCCGGCCGGGCTGCTGTCGACGATCCAGCTCGGGCTCGGCAAGGACCACAATTGCAGTGCTTTGATCGCCGCCGCACAACAGCAACAGCCGATCACGCCGCAAATCGCGGGTCCGACGACCGGCACGCCCAACGCTCCACCGACTCTGCCGAGCGCGGCCGCCGAGCAGAACCCCGGGGCCGGCAAGCAACAATTCGCTGCCGCAACAGGCGCAGGCACCCGTCCCGACGCCGAACCCGGCACCGGCGGGCGGCAAGCCGGTAACGCCGCCTAAAACCGAGCCGCCGCCACCCCCGCCGGCGCTCCCCAATCCAGCGCCACAGCCGCCCGCGCGCTAGCGAAACCGGCCGGCTTGCGCCCGCGCAATCTAGCGCATTGACTTCACTCGATTTCGGCTGCTAGATGCAATTCATTATCAGTATCAGAATTGACGGGCTATGACGCTTCTCACGCCTTCACGCCCCAAAGCCGCTCGCCCGCTTGCGCCGCTGTGGAAGTTCCTGAGGGTGCTCGGCCCTGGCATCGTCGTGATGCTCGCGGATACCGATGTCGGCAGCATCA
>DATGLO010000357.1:0-7268 GCA_035294105.1 Allostellaceae bacterium | reverse complement strand
AACGACGATCTGCGAATCGCCAAGCTTCAGCGCTTGATAGCCGAGCGCGACGGCGCGAAGCCCCGAGCCGCACAGCTGGTTGATGCCATAGGCCGTGACTTCGTAAGGAATGCCGGCACCGACGGCGGCTTGGCGGGCCGGATTCTGGCCTTCCCCGGCGGCGAGGATCTGTCCGAGCACGACCTCGGAAACGTCGCCGGGTGCGACATTGGCGCGTTTCATCGCTTCGGCGACCGCAACCTTGCCGAGCTCATGCGCGGGCAGCGCGGCAAGCGCGCCGTTGAAGGAACCGATCGGCGTGCGCGCGGCACCGGCGATGACGATCTCGCTCATGAAATATCCTCCTGCGGATTAGGCGTGACGCCTTACCTTTAGATAGCGCGTGCCACGCCGTTTGGGAACACGCGCCGATCACCCGTCAGCGCTGCAATTCGCGCAACCGGCGATCATCCCGCGCGAATTCGCGGCGGGTTCGGAACCTGGACGCCGACACCGGCTTATAGGCGCATACGCGTTTTTGTTGCCGCGTCGTCGCTCCTTCTCGGATCCGAAAAGCTCTCTCGCGCCGTAGCGGCGCGAGCCAAGACGAGGACACGCGACATGACACCCGAAGACAGCAGCGGCTCCGCCAGCATGGAGCCACGGGACTCGGAACTTCACGGCCTGGCCGACACCGCGCGCGAGCGCGCCCGTGCGCTTGCCGAGGAAGGCAAGGAAAACTCGGCGCAGCAAATCGGCGGCGTCGCGACCGCGCTCCGCGGCGCGGCGCGCGACCTCGAGGAGCAGATGCCGAAAGGGGCCGAGCTCATCCGCGGCGCCGCCGCGAGCCTGGAGAAGGGCGCGGAACGGCTGCGCCAGCGCAGCACCGAAGAGTGGCTGCAAAGCTTCAGCCGGCTCGCGCATGACCGGCCGGCAATGCTCTTCGGCGGCGCGCTCCTCGCCGGTTTCGCGCTGTCGCGCTTCTTCAACAGCTCGCGCCCGGCCGCGCGCGCATCCGGCAATTCCCGCTAAGGAGCCCCCATGGCAATCCCCGGCCGTGCGCTTCCCGACATCTTTTCCGATGTCATCTCGCAATTCATGACCCTGCTGCAGAAGGAAGGCCAGCTCGCGCGCGCCGAACTCTCGGAGAATATCGGCAAGGCTGCATCGGGCCTCGGCCTCCTCGTCGGCGGCGCCGTGCTGATGATCCCGGCGCTCGTCATTCTGCTCGGCGCTGCGGTCGCGGCGCTCACCGTTCGAGGACATCTCGCCCCCTATTGGTCGGCGCTGATCGTCGGCGGCGCGGCGCTCATTATCGGGCTTCTGCTTCTCGCTTTCGGCATGCGGCGTTTCCGCCCGGCCAACATGCTTCCCTCCCGCACCATCCACCAAATCCAGCGCGACGCCACCGTCGCCAAAGATCAGCTCAAGGAGTCCCATGAGCTACACTGAGCAGCTTGAGCGCGAAACGGAACAAACCCGCCTGCGGCTTGCCGGCACCATCGACGAGCTGCGCGAGCGGCTGACGCCCGGCGAAGTGCTCGACGAGGTCCTCGATTACGCGAGCGACGGCGGCATGGGCGATTACCTGCGCAACTTCAAGCGCAAGGTGATCGAGAACCCGCTGCCGCTCGGTTTGATGGGCGTCAGCATCGCGTGGATGATGATCGCAAGCGCCTTCGGCGGCGGCGCGAACGCCCCGGTCCTGCCCGCGCAAGGCACCGCGAAAGCGGGCAAGCTCGCCGCTGCGGCGCAAGCCTCGGCTGGCGATGCGGCGGAGCGCGCTGCCGATATCGGCGGGGCCGCAGCCGACCGCGCTGCAGATATAGGCGGGGCGGCGGCCGACCGCGCTGCCGATATCGGCGGGGCCGCAGCCGACCGAGCTGCAGACATCGGCGGTGCCCTGGCCGACCGCTCGGCGCAGATTGGCGCGAGCGCGCGCAGCGGCGCCCAGGCCGTTGGCGAGGCTGCCGCCACCCAGGCCGCGGCCCTCGGCGACGGGATTGCCGATCGAGCCGGAGCGATCGGCAAGAGCGCGAAGAGCGGTGCGCAAGCGCTGAGCAATGCGGTAGCGGGATTGGGGCGCAGCAGCCAGGGCACCAGCCGCGCCATTGTCGCGTTCAGCCGCGAGCAGCCGCTGATCGTCACCGCGACCGGCATTTTTCTCGGCGCCATCCTCGGCGCCCTGCTGCCCTCGACCGAGATGGAAGACCAGTTGCTGGGCGAAAGCGCCGACGCCGCGAAGGAAACGCTGCGCGAGGTCGCCGGCGAGCAATATGCCGAAGTCAAAGAGACCGCCACGCGCACGGTCAAGTCCGCCGCGCGGCGCGTCTCTCCGCCGCAACAACAAGCCATTGCCGCGAAGGCTGCATCGGTCGAAAGGCAGGGCTGGACGGACGTCGCGCGGCGTGTCCTCGCCGATTTCAGCCGACACCGTATCATGACTGAAGCCGCGGCCGTGACGTTTTACGCCATTCTAGCGATCTTTCCGGCGCTCGCCGCGCTGGTGTCGCTCTACGGCCTCTTCGCCGATCCCTCGACCGTCAGCGCATAGCTGCAGGGGATGAGCAGCGTTTTTCCGGCCGACGCAATCGGTGTGATGCGCGATCAGATGACGCGCGTCGCGGAGCAACAGCACGGCAGCCTTGGCCTCGGCCTTGTCATTGGCCTGATCGTGGCGCTGTGGAGCGCCAACGGCGGCACCAAGTCGCTCTTCAATTCGCTGAATGTCGTTTATGGCCTTCCGGAAAAGCGCGGCTTCATTCGTCTGAACGCCATATCGCTTGCGCTGACGATCGGCGGCATCGCCTTTGTATTGGTCGCCGCGGCGGCCGTTATCGTGCTGCCGAGCGCGCTTCACTTTGCCGGCTTGCCGAGCTTCGCCGACGAGGCCGTGCGCATCCTGCGCTGGCCGGCGCTGTTAATCGTGGTCGCGATCGGTCTCGCGATCATCTACCGCTTCGGCCCGGATCAGGCCGAGGCGCGATGGCGCTGGATCACGGTCGGCAGCGGCTGTGCCGCGCTCGGTTGGCTAATCGCGTCCCTGCTCTTCTCCTGGTACGCGGCGAATTTCGGCTCGTACAACGCGACCTACGGCTCGCTGGGTGCGATCATCGGCTTCATGGTGTGGATCTGGATTTCGGCGATGGTGATCCTGTTCGGCGCCGAGATCGATGCAGTGACCGAAGCTGGAGAAACGGGCAGCGGCTCAGCGCGCGCCGGCCGCTGAAAGCCACGCGGCGAGCGGCTCCCACACCGCTTTGGGCGCGTCGCGGGCGACGACCATGCCGATGTGGCCCAAACGCGGCGTTAGCCGCTCGGCTTGCGGCAATTCATCAGCCAGAACCGCCGCGGTCGCGGGCGGTACGATCCGATCCTGGGCCGGGACGACGACGAGCGCCGGCAGATCGACGGCGCTAGGGAGGATGCGCGTGCCGCCGACGCGCCACGCGCCGCGTCCCGGCAAATCCTCGCCATACCAGCCGCCCAAGCACTCGCGTGCGACCGGGATCGCCAGCGGCACGCCGTCGTTGAGCCAATCTTCGAGCGCGACAAAGCGCTGCGCGGCGCCGCTATCTTCCGGCATTTCGGCAAAGCGCGAGAATTTCCGCAGCGCCAGCAGCGGATCTTGTGCCGCAAAGAGCGCCTGCAGCACGTCGACCGGGACCTCGCCGAGCGCGGCATAAGCGCGTGCGATCGGCTCGGCGAGAACGCCCAGCAGCTTGGCCTGCGCCGCGCGCTCGGCATGAAAGCGCCATGGTGTCGCGAGCAGCGCCAGCGCCTTCACCAGTTCGGGGCGGCGCGCGGCAAGCGCCAGCGCCAAGAGCCCGCCCATGCAATAGCCGAGCACCACGGGCACGGCGCTGCCGGCCTGGCGCGCGACCTCGGCGGCAGGCTCGAGCCGGTCGATGATGTACCGGTCTAGCCCGAAGCCGCGCTCGTCATCACCGGGCGCATCCCAATCGAGCAGCAACGGCCGCAGCCCCCGATCGGCGAGATAGCGCAAGAGGCTTTGGCCAGGCGCGAGATCGAGGATATAGGCGCGGTTGATCAGCGACGGGATTACCAGCACCGGCGGGCCGCCGCGCGGGCGATAATCGAGCAGCCGCGTCGTGCCTTCCTGCCATAGCACCGGCGCCTCGGGCAGATCGCGGCGATAGGGATGCTGCCGATAGCGCTCGACGCCGTCGAGAAACTGCGCGGCGCGGCGCGTCAGCTCGGCGTCGAGCGCAGTATCGAAGGAATCACTTTTTGCGCTTGCGAGGGCGAGGCTGAGCGTTCCGCCGGCGAGGGCGAATTCCGGCCTCCAGGGCAGCAAGCCGCTTTTCAAGAGCGGCAAGGCGGCGCGTGAGCTCGTCAAGGCGCCGATCGCGCCGGTCAGGTGCAGCGCCAGCGGGCGCGGCCCCTGTCTTGGGGGATTGGGTCTTCGCGGATTGGGCCCTCGATACCGAGGCTGAGCCGAAGATACCGCCATCGTCACCTTGTCCCGGTAGCGGCCAGCCGGCGGGTACCAGCGCCGCCAAGAGCCGCGCCGTGCTCTCGGCAAGCGCAGGATCTGCTGCCATGGCGGTGAGCTGATCCTGCCACAGATCGACATAGCGCCGGGCCAGCGCGGCAAGATCGGGCGAATCCGCCATGATCCCCGGAGTATACCGGGGCCTACGATTACAGCGCTAGAGCCGAGGCCGCCAACGCGGTATGCTGGCTAACAACCAGGTGGGGAGAAGATGTCACAATGACCGACACGAGTGGCGCCGAAACGCCGCCGATTGTCATCAAGAAATACGCCAACCGGCGCCTCTACAACACGGCGACATCGAGCTATGTGACGCTGGACGATCTGGCCCGCATGGTCAAAGGCCATACCGATTTCGTCGTTTATGACGCCAAGACCGGCGAAGACATCACTCGCGCCGTCCTCACCCAGATCATCGTCGAAGAAGAAGGCAAAGGCGGCCAGAATCTTTTGCCGATCAGCTTCCTGCGCCAGCTCATCGGGCTTTACGGCGACAGCATGCAATGGCTGGTGCCGCGCTATCTCGAACATGCAATGTCGACCTTCGGGCGCAACCAGGAGCAGATGCGCAAGAGCCTGCAGGACGCGTTCGGCGGCCTCTTCCCCTTCGGCTCCCTCGAACAGATGGGCAAGCAGAACCTCGCCCTCTTCGAGCAGACGATGAAGATGTTCTCGCCGTTCGGACAGACCACCGCGGCCGACAAGACCGCTGCCGAAAAGCCCAAGGAGGAGAAACCGGGCGCGGAGGCGTCGCTCGACGAGCTGCAGCAGCGCATCAACGAACTGCAGCAGCAAATCGCGGCTTACGGCAAAAAGGAAAAAGGCGAGAGCTGAGGGCCGCGTCGCCGCGGCGAGCGATGCTTAGCGCGACGTGCCGGTCGCGGCTGCGGGCGCGGGCGCCAGCCACGGCTTCTCGAGCGTCGGCTTGCCGAAATAATAGCCCTGCAGATATTTGACGCCCTCGCGCTGGAGGATCGCCGCTTCCTCGGCAGTCTCGACCATTTCCGCCACGGTGTGCAACCCGAGCGTATTGGCGAGGCCGACGAGATGTCTGAGGAAGACCTGGTTATCTTCGCTCTGCGTCAAATTGCGCACGAAGGAGCCGTCGATCTTCACGGTGTCGACGGCGAGCGCCTGCAAGTGGCGGAGCGAGGTGAAGCCGGCGCCGAAATCGTCGAGCGCGACCCGGCAGCCGAGATCGCGCAGCGATGAAACGAAGCGCGCCGATTCCTCAAGATCGTGCAGCGCCGCGGTCTCGGTGATCTCGACGAGCACGCGGTTCGCGATCTCGGGCTTGTCTTTGAGCATCGCCGTCACGGCGCGCAGCCACGCGCGATCGGTCGCGGTGAGGCCGGAGATATTGATGCCGAGGCGGAAGCCCGGATGCGAGGCGATCTGCTCGACCGCGGTCTCGAGCACATAGCGATCGATGACGCGGATGAAGCCAAGCTGCTCGATGGCGGCGACGAAAGCGCCGGCGGCGACGGTGCGGCCGTCCTCGCCGATCATGCGCAACAGGCATTCGTAGTAGTCGACCTCGCCCGTCACCGCGTCGACGACCGGCTGATAGGCGAGCGGTAAACGGTTCTCCTTGAGGGCGCGCTGCACCTTCTCGCCGAGCGCCATGCCGACGCGCTGGCGCCGACGCTGCTCTTCCGAGAGGCGATAGGGCACGAAGCAGTCGCGGCCGGCGCGCTTCGCCTCGGACAAGGCGGATTCGGCGCGAGTCATCACCTCGTAAGAGGTCTTGGCCTGATCGGGAAAGATCGTGCTGCCGATCGAGATCGTCGCATAGATCGGGCCGGCGGCGGTTTCGATCGGACTGCGGCTGACGCTCGCGAGGATCTTCTCGGCGGCGGCAGCGACGTTGTCTTCGCCGCAATGCGCGAGAATGACGCCGAAGCGATCGCCCCCGACGCGGCCGACGACATCGCTGACGCGCAAGCAGCGGTCGAGCCGGCGCCCGACCTCGATCAGCACTTGATCGGCGGTGTCGTAGCCGAAGGCGTCGTTGATGGCCGAAAGCTTGTCGATGCCGACGGCGAGATAAGAGCCGGGATTGCCGGCCCGGAAGCTCGCCGCGAGCTGATGATCCAAAACTTCGCGCAGCCGCTTCTTGTTGAAATGGCCGGTAAGGTCATCGTAATTCGCGAGCAGCTCCAAGCGCTGCTCGCGCGTCTTGCGGGTGGTGACGAGGCGCACGACGCCCAACAGCCGCTTCGGGCGGCCGACGTGATCGAGTTCGGCGGTGCCGCGATCGTGCAGCCAGCCGAAGCTGCCGCCCTGCAGTCGCACGCGATATTCGCAATCGAAAGGCTGGCCGCGCATGTAATGCGCGTGGAGCTGCTGCTGACGCCGCAAGAGATCGTCGGGATTGATGCGCTCGGCGAAGGCCTGGCCCGTCGGCAAAGCCACGGCGTCGTCAAAGCCCAGCATCTTGAGCGCGCCATGCCAGGTGATCGCGTCGCTTTCGATATCCCAGATGTAAGCGACGTCGCCGGCCGAAGCGAGCGCCGCGAGAATGCCGCTCAGCTCCGCATTGCCGTCGGTATTCGAGGCTGACGTCGTCGCGCTGGAAGTGATTTTCGCCGATTCTGCCATATCGAAAGGAATGCTAGGCCACGCACCCGACGCGTGCCGAACAGTAGGGGCCGAGGACTTGACGAATGATTAAGTCGGTTTTCCCTTAACCTTGATCGGGAGAAACCGTGCCGGCGCGCGCCCTAGGAAGCGGGCGTATGGGCCTGAAGGAAGGGTAAAACGGCCTGATTGA
>DATGLO010000356.1:0-6367 GCA_035294105.1 Allostellaceae bacterium | reverse complement strand
GAGGAAATCCAATTGCAGCACGGCGAGCGGCCGCGTCTCGCCGGTCGAGAGCAAGATCACGAGACCGATCTGCCGGATGGTCGCGGCGAAGACCAGCACGGCGACGACGGACACCGCCGGCGTCGTCAGCGGCAGGATCACGCGGCGGAACGCGGCCAGCCAGGATGCCCCCGAAAGCCGCGCCGCTTCCTCGATCTCGTTGCCGAGCTGGAGCATATGCACCTTGATGACCTGAACGCCGAGCGTCATCGCCGAGAGGAAGCTGACGAGGATCATCACCCAGATCGTGCCGTAGATCGGCGCGAAGACCGGCACCTGGATTACCATGAAGAGATAGCCGAAGCCCAAGACAATGCCCGGGATCGACAGCGGCAGCCAGGACAGGATGTCGATCGTCGCCTGCCAGCGCGTCTTGAGGCGCACGGCGCAATAAGCGACGAAAACATAGACGAAAGCCGCCGCCAAAGCCGTGCCGATGCCGAGCTGCAGCATGTTCCAGAAGGCCTGGGTGAAGGTCACGTCGGCGAAAGCGTCGCGCCAATGGTCGAGCGTCCACATTTGCGCGAGGCCGAAGAAGCCGAAAAGCTTCATGATGGAGCCGACCAGCAGCAGACCGAGCGGCAACAGGCTCAGCACCAGAACGATCGCCGCGACCAGCGCGAAAGCCGGCCAGCGCCAGTGGCGAAGCTGAACGAAGCGCGCCGCGTATTTTCCCGAGACGACGGCGTAGCTGCGGCGTTTCGCCGCCCAGCGCTGCAGGATAATGAGCGGCAGCATGGCCAGCAGCACCGAGGAGGCGAGCACACCGCCTTCGGCATAGGCCGGCGGATCGTGAGAGATGAGCTGATAGATCTGGGTCGAATAGACGTAGAAGTTGAACGGCACGCCGAGAAACAACTCGATTTCGAAAGCGCCGAGCCCGTAGATCAGCGACATCAGCAAGACGACGATGATCGCCGGCGTCATCAGCGGCACGACGATGCGCCAGAGCGTGCCGAGGGTACTCGCGCCGGCGATCTGCGCCGCTTCCTCGATCGACCCGTCGAGATTGCGGAAGGCCGGCGTCAGCAGCATCACTTTCACCGACAGCGCCGTCGTCGTCATATGCGCGAAAATGATGCCCCAGAAGGAATAGAGATCGAACGGCGCGCTGCTGGCGACGCCCCAATCGACGAGCCATTTATTGGCGAGGCCGTAATTCGGATCGAACAGCAAGAGCCAGCCTTGCGTGACGCCGAGGGCCGGCAGGAAGAATAGTATCCAGAAGCCGAATTCGAGCCAGCGCGCGAAGGGCAGGTCCGTCCGCGCCAAGAGCCACGCAATCGGAATCGCGACCGGCAGCGAAATGCCCTGGACCGCGAGCTGCACCTTCAACGTGTTGAACACGGCGGTGACGACATCGGGATCGGCAAAGGCCGCGCGCCATGTCGCGAAGCCCTGGCTGTCAAAGACCTTCGACGGCAGCAAACTGTTCACCACGACGGCGAGGATCGGATAGAGCACCAGGAAAGCGAGCACGATCACCAGCACGCCGACGAGCGTCGCCTGCAGCGTGCCCGGCGCCAGGCGGCGCGGCCGCTCGACGGGCGGCGTGAGCGTCAGCTGGTGAGCCATGGCCTCATCCTACCGCCGGCTCGTCTCATTCCAACACTGGCCGGCGGGTGGCCGGCCGCCGCAATCAGGGCACCGCTTCGCCGGGCGCGGCGTGCCGCTGCCCTTTAGCCTCCAGACCGTCGAGTGCCGGCCACAGCGAATCGGGCCGCTTCCAGTCGCGCAGCGGCCGGCCGTTTGCGAAAGCCGTCAGCTCTTCTTTCCACATGCGCCGCAAATGCGCGATCGCAAGGTCGGTCTGGCCGAGCATCTCCTTATGCTCGCGCGTCGCCATCGGACCGAGGCTCGCTTGCACGGCACAATCCTGCACGGTCGTGAGGAAGCCCATGCCCGGCGCGATATCGGGGTTTTCCTTGATGGTTTTGAAATCGAGCTGCCCGGAAAGGATTTTCTCGACGACCTTGGCGGTCTCGCCGATCGGGCGCATACCGGTGCGGCCGGTCACCTTCTCGCGGAATTTCGGATCGTCTTTGTCGCCGAACGGATACATCCGGTAGTCGAAGCGGATGTGATGCTCGTCGTCGAGCGGAATGCGCCAGGAGCGCGCGAAATTCCCCATCGTCGGATCCTTGCCCGGCGGGCCGGCCCATTCATGCGTGTTTGGCATCGTGAGATACATCGTGTCGTAATGATCGGCCGTGTCGCTGAGGCCGGGCACGAACACCTTTACGCCATACTCGGTCTCCTCGACATTGATCTTCGACGGCGTCTTGAAATGGAAATGCCAGTGCAGGAATTCGGTATGCGCGTAGTCGATCGAATTTTCGAGCTGCGCCCAGTAATTCGCCGGCCAGATATCGACCGTCAGCCAGGCGAAATACTTGTCGGTCTCGAATTCCCGCGCGCGGGGGAATTCCGGCGGCTCGCCCTCGCCGAGATAAGCGAAGACGAGGCCGAGATATTCGCGCGCCGGATAGGTGCGGATCTTCACCTTGTCGCAGAACGGCCGCGGCTCGGCCGGTTGCTTGGTGCATTGGCCGGTCGCGCCGTCATAGAACCAGCCGTGATAGGCGCACTGAATTTCATCGCCTTGAACCCAGCCGATCGACAGCTTGGCGCCGCGATGGGCGCAGCGCGGCTCCGTGACGTAGACCTTGCCGCTCTCGCCGCGGAAGATCATGAAATCCTCGCTCATGATCTTGACCGGCTTGGCACGGCCTTTCTCGATGTCCTGGCTGCGGTAGATCGGCTGCCAGAACGAGCGCAGATAGCGCCCGCCGATCGTGCCGGGTCCGGTGCGCAGGAAATCGTGATAGGTGATCTCGACCTCGCCGCCACGATTGTGGCCGATCGGCGATGTCGTTTCGGTGATGGACATGAGGCTTGCCCCTTTCCGGCTGAAAGCGATGTCGGTTACGCCGGGCGCAGGAAATCGCCGACGAGGCGTTTCGTGCGCTCGGTCTGGTCATGTTGCGGCCAGTGACCGCAGCGTTGAAGTGCGTGAAACTCGGCATGCGGCATGCCGCGGAAGAGCGCGAGGCCGCGCTCGGCCGGCACCGACACATCGTCATTGCCCCAAAGCAGCAGGCTCGAAGCGGTGAGAGGGCCGAGCGCGTCGTAGATCGGCGGCGGCCGGCCGGCGGCGCGGCGCTGCTTTTCCGCCTGCTCGTTCTTGCCGGTGCTCATCGCATAGAAAAGCTCGACCAGGGCATCGTCGGGCCGCTTGTTGACCAGCACCTGGCTCAGCAGCGTGCGTGCCGCGTCGCGCGATGGCACGTAGTCGTGAATAGCGTGGAAAAGCTTTTCGCCTGCTTCATTGCGCGGCCCCGTGCTTGGCGGCGGCAGAACGCTCGACGGCGTGATGACGAGGCGGGCGACGCGCGGATCCCTCAGCGCGATCGCGCAGCCAATATAAGTTCCCATCGACGAGCCCCAGATCGCGCGAGGGACGGCGCCCGTGAAAGCGATGAAGTCGCGCACATGGGCGATACGCGCCCCGATCGAAAAATCGGCGGGATTGTCGGTCAGGCCGAAGCCGGCAAGATCGGGCGCGAAGACCGCATAACCCGCGGCGCCGAAATGATCGATGACCGGCGCAAATTCGACCTCGGCGGACGAGCCGGGAAGCTGGCCATGCAGCATGAAGATCGCCGGCGCGCGGCCATCGGCCGGCCCAGCTTGCAGGTAGTGCGTGTTGAGCCCGCCAACCTTGGCGAAGCGCTTGTCCGCCATCTGCCGTTCCACCCTTGGCGCAGTCGGTCCCGCACCCTCTGCGCGATTCCTAGTATATCGATGTTGTCATGACAACATCGATTCATTAGAGTTGTTCCAATGACAAGCCCGCACAAGGGGCTGCGGAAAGATCGAGGGAGGACGGCATGAGCCCCAAACGGCATCTGGCGCGGTGGCTCGGAGCGGCGGCCTTGGCGATAATCTCGCTATCAACCGCCGCGGCGCAGGATTGGAAAAGCGAATTCGCCAAGACGGTCGATGCCGCCAACCAGGAGGGCACGCTGCTGTTCTATTCGCAGCCGAACAAGGCGGCGCAAAATTTCATCCTGACGGAATTCCCCAAGGCCTATCCCAAGATCCACGTCTCGCTCTCGGCGATCGGCGGCGCCGAATTCATCGCGCGCATCAAGACCGAGCGCGGGGCCGGGAAATATCTCTGGGACGTCGCGCTGGCCGGGCCGCCGGTCGGCTACATCCTGGCGCATGCCGACATCCTCGATCCGGTGATGCCGGAATTTGCCGATAATCCGGACGTGAACAATCCCGCGCTGTGGGGCGGCTGGCAGAACGCGTTTACCGATGCGGCCGGCAAGTACGAATTCGCGATCGCGAATTTCATCGCGGGGCCATGGTACAACGCGCTGAAGATTCCGCCCGAGAAGATCGAGCAGATGGGCTTGAAGCTGCTGCTCGATCCGAGCCTTAAAGGCAAGATTGCCTGGCACGATCCCGCGGTCCAAGGCGCGGGCCAGCCTTACACGTTGCTCTTGCGCGCGAAGCTCGGCGATGACGGGTTGAAGCAGCTCATCATCCAGCAGCAGCCGCAATTTTTCCAGGATCAGTTCCAAGTGGTCGAGGCAATGGCGCGCGGCACCGCCTGGGTCGGCATTGGGCCGCCCGTGCGCTCGCTGATCGCGCCCTATACGCAAGCCGGGGTGAAGGTCGATATCCGCAACTTCGGCGCAAGCCCGGACGAAAGCCTGCAGGAGATCGGCGGCTCTGGCCTGTTCGTCTTCAAGAACCGGCCGCATCCCAACGCGACGCGCGTCTTCGTCAACTGGCTCTTGAGCAAGGACGTGCAATACGGCTTGGCGAAAGCGACCGAGCAGGCCTCGCGGCGGCTCGACGTGCCGCCGACGACGGCACCGGACGAGACGCCGATCAAGGGGGCGACCTATCTCCAGCCGCAGCGCGAGGACATGGCCCAGGCCTTGAACGCCGCCCTCGCTCTCGCCGCCGAAGACCGCAAGCTGGCCAAGTGAGCGCTATGCGCGCCCGGCTTGCCGCGATGGCGGCGGCACTGCTCGCCTGCGCGGTGCCGGCCGCGGCGCAGGCACCCCAAGCGAACGAGCAAGCCGGATGGCAAAAGACGGTCGACGACGCCAATGCGGAAGGCAGCTTGATCCTCTATTCGCAGCCCAATCAGGATGCGCGCGATTTCATCCTGCGCGAATTCCCGAAGGCCTATCCGAAGGTCGCGATATCGCTGTCGGTGCTCGACACACCGGAATTCGTGACGCGCATCCGCACCGAGCGCGCCGCCGGCAAATACCTCTGGGACGTCGCGGTCGCCGGGCCGCCGTCGGGCATTATTCTCTCGCATGACGGCATTCTCGACCCGGTGCTGCCCGAGATCCTCGATCCCGAGACCAAGAATCCCGATCTCTGGGGCGGCTGGCATGATGCTTTTCTCGATAAGGCCGGCACGTATGTCTTCGGCGCGCAGCGATTCATTGCCGGGCCCTGGTATAACGCCCTGAAAATCCCGCCCGAGAAAGTTGCGGCGCAAGGGCTCCATCTGCTGCTCGATCCCGGCCTCAAGGGCAAGATCGTCTGGCACGATCCGGTGCTGCCCGGCTCGGGCACCTCTTACGCCTATCTTATCCGCGTGAAGCTCGGCGACGACGCGTTCAAGCGGCTGATGCTCGATCAGGGCGTCACCTTCGTGCCGCAGCAATTCCAGGTCGTCGATGCGGTGGCGCGCGGCACTGCCTGGATCGGCATCGGCCCGCCGGTGCGCTCGCTCATAGGGCCTTACACGAAGGCCGGGGTGAAGACCGATATCCGCTCCTTTGGCAACTCTCCCGACAACAATCTCGAAGCGGCGGGCGCCGCGCTCTTCCTCTTCAAAAACCGGCCGCATCCCAACGCGACCCGTGTCTTCATCAACTGGTTCCTCAGCAAGGACGTGCAATACGGCTTCGCCAAGGCGACCGATCAAGCCTCGCGCCGCCGCGACGTGCCAATCACCAGCCTGCCCGACGAAACGCCGATCCCCGGCGCCACCTATGTCCAGCCGCAGCGCGAGGAGGTCGCGCCCGCCGTGCAGCAGACGGTTCAGTTCATCAACGAGTTACGTAAATCGGCGAAGTGACGCGCTGGAGGCTCAAGCCTCTGCTTGCGGCCGGAAGCGCTTGGGCTTGCGCAGCGTGCGCCCCTCGGCTTTGGCCTCCGCCTGTTCCTTCTCGCGCAGCTTGCGCGTGTTCCACTGCATGAAGCGCGCGAATTCATAGACCGTCTTGTCGTCCTGGTCCCAGCACACGTAACCGCGACACGGCGTCGGCCGGGCTTCATAGACGGTGCA
>DATGLO010000355.1:0-3719 GCA_035294105.1 Allostellaceae bacterium | reverse complement strand
CCCGAGCGAAACAGAGGCGAGCAACAAGGTTGCAAGCGAGGCAATGCGCATCAGCCGAGCTCCTTTGACCAGTTGAGGGCATGGACGTAGACGCCGAGCGGATTTTTCTTGAGCCGATCGGCGTCGGTCGGCGTCTGCACCACGATGGTGAGGATGGCGCTCCAGCGTTCGGTGGCGGCGAGCGCGTCGTCGACATAGCGGCGCTCGACCCACTCGACACGGAAGCTGTTGTCGGAGGCGCGGATCACGCTCGCCACCTCGACCGACACTTGCATCTTCCCGATCTTCGAGAAGGGATCGTTGGTCCGCGCGTAGTCGTTCAGCGCAAGTGCGCCTTTGTCGGTGACGTAGTTGTAGGCGTCGAGCCAGTCCTGCCGCAGCACCACCGGGTCGGCCGGAATGCTGCGCACCTCTTCGATGAAGCGGGCGAGATGCCAGGCGATCTGCGGGTCGGTCGGCTGATAGTCGGCAACCGCCGGCGAGACCGCTTGTGCCTGGCCGAGCTTATCGACCTGCACTACCCACGGCGTAATCGTCCCGCGTGCTGACTGCCAGACGAGGCCGCCCGCCAAGCCGCCGCTCAAAGCCAGTGCGCCGAAGAACGCGAGGCGCCAGTTCTTCGCCTGGACGCGTGCTGAACCGATGCGCTCATCCCAGACTTGGCCAGCTCTCTGGTACGGCGTCTCCGGCTCAGGCGTTTTCCCATAGCGGACGGTCGATCGTCGGAACATGGACTACTCCCCTTCGGAAAGATCGACCTGGCTGCCGCCGCTTGGCCGGTCGCCGGAGCGGATGACATGGTCAGCGGCCGTCACGCCGCGGTTGATGGTCTGGCTGCGCTTCATCTGTTGAGCCCAAGCCGGCGGGCTGTCTGAAGCGGCGGACGATCCCGCGCCGCCCGCGCTAGCCGGCGCGGTTCCGCGCATCACCGCGCGTTCGCCGGCTGCGAAGCTCTCTTTCAGGCTGGCCGCCGCGCGGCGGAGCGGGCTGATCGCTGCAGAACCTGCTGCCTGGGCGACGCCGGCGGCGCCTCCGGCGCGATAGGCGGCCGTCGCACCGCCTGCTACGGACGCGCCTGCACGCGCGGTGCCGGCGATTGCGCCGCCCGCGGCGGCAAGGCCACCGGCCGTGGCGGCAATGCCAGCCGCTCCGATGCCGGCCGCCGCGAGACCGGTGCCGACGGCGGCGCCAGCGCCGAGCTGCGGTCCGCCGGCGATCAAGCCGTTGGCGATGCCGGGGCCGAAGATCGTGAGCCCGAGCAACGAAAGCGCCGCGAGGATCAGGGTCAGCGCGTCGGAGATCGTCGGCGGGTTGTTGAAGCCGCTGGTGAACTGATTGAAGATCGTCGAACCGATCCCGATGATGACCGCGAGCACCAGAATCTTGATGCCCGAAGAGACGACGTTTCCGAGCACCCGCTCGGCCAGGAATGCGGTGCGGCCGAAGAGTCCAAATGGGACCAGCACAAATCCGGCGAGCGTCGTCAGCTTGAACTCGATCAGGCTGACGAAGAGCTGGATCGCCATTACGAAGAAGCTGATGACGACGATCAGCCAGGCGGCGAGCAGGATGATGATCTGCACGAGGTTCGCGAAGACGCTCGTGAAGCCCATCATGCCGGAGATGGCCGTGAGGATCGGCTTGCCGGCGTCGATGCCGACCTCGGCGATCTTGCCCGGCTGAAGGAGTTGCGCGGCACTGAGCGTGCCGCCGCCAGCCTCGATGCCGAGGCCGGCGAAGCTGTTGTAGATGATCTGCGCGAGGTTGTTGTAGTTGCCGATGATGAAGGCGAGGACGCCGATATAGAGGGTCTTCTTGATCAGGCGCGCCAGCACGTCCTCGTCGGGCGCCATCGCCCAGAATAGACCAGCGAGCGTGATGTCGATGGCGATGAGCACGCCGGCCAGCCAGCGCACGTCGCCTTGCACCAAGCCAAAGCCTGAATCGATGTATTGGGTGAAGGTCCCCAAAAAATTGTCGATCACGCCGGTGCCGCCCATTGTGTTTACCGACCGGGAGAGTTGGTTGATGCCGGGGACGGAGGCGTCGCGTTGGACGGCGGCTGATAGGTGAAGAAGCGGCGGCGGCTTTCGGCCCAGGCCGCCTCGCAAGCAGGATCGTCCTTGGCCTGGTCGGCGATGAGCTGGCACCGCTTGAGTTCTTCAGCGAGCGGATCCGGCGATGTCGGTGCATCCGCAGAGGGCGGCTCGATGCGCCGCGGCGGGGTGCGGAAGTGCAACGCGGCGGCGACGATTGCGGTGGCGACAACCGCGAAGCCAAGGGCGCGCGCGACGGCAGGCAGATTGAAGAGCCGACCGCGCATCAGTGGAACATCTGCGCGGAGCCGGCTTGATAGCCGGGCCCGTAATTGAGGAAGTTGTTGGTCTGTGCTTGCGCCTGGGCCTGCGTCTCGAGCGTCCGCGCCGCGTCAAGACTCAGCGCTCGTGCGATCGACGCCATAAGAGCAGTGAGGTCGGCGAGCTGCGTGGTCTGAAGGGCGACGAGTTGGTTGCCCGATTGCGCAGCCTGCAGCGCGCCGGTCGCCGATTGGCTCGAAGACACCAGCGCGTTGATCTGCGTGCGCGTGTTGTTGAGATTGGTGACGACGCCCGCCTGCACGCGCATCGTGTCCTGGAAGCCGGCAAGCGCGTTCTGCCAACGTGACTGGGCGTCGGCGAGGAGCTGCTGGGACGATGTCCCGCTCGAATAGGCCTGCGGATAGGTCTGCGTGAAGGCTTGGTCGATGGTCGAGACGCTGTAGGCGATGCGCTGTGCCTGCGCGAGGAGCTGCTGGGTCTGGTTGATCTGCTGCTGAAGCTGCGCGAGCGACGAGTACGGCAGGCTGGCAAGGTTGCGTGCTTGATTGATCAGCGACGTCGCCTGGTTCTCTAGCATCTGAATTTCATTGTTGACCTGCTGAAGCTCCCGCGCGGCGGTCAGAATGTTCTGTGCGTAGTTGGTTGGATCGAACACGATCCACTGCGCGCGTGCCGGGCCGCCGGCGACAGTCGCAACGGTGAGAATAGCGGCGCCGGCGATGAGCGAGGTGCGCAAACGGTGACGAATCATGACGTGGTCTCCTGGCTGCGGGTGAGCATGTCGGCCGCCCAATCGAGCTCCTTTCGGCGCAGCCACGCGGCGGCGAAGCCGTCGCGGCCATGCTCGGCGAGAAGCTCTTCGATGGCGGTCTGGTCGGATTTCGCGGAAGCGGCGGTGAAGGCGAGCGCGACCTCGGACAATCCGAGCTCGAACAGGCGATTGCCGCGACGCGACTGGCAATAATATTCCCGCTTCGGCGTCGCCCGGCTCAGGATCTCGATCTGTCGATCATTGAGGCCGAAGCGCTGATAGATCGTCGCGATCTGGGGCTCGAGCGCGCGCTCGTTCGGAAGCAAGATGCGGGTCGGGCAGCTCTCGATGATCGCCGGTGCGATCGCGCTGCCGTCGATGTCGGCCAAGGACTGGGTAGCGAAGATGACGCTTGCGTTCTTCTTGCGAAGTGTCTTCAGCCATTCTCTGAGCTGCCCGGTGAATCCGGGATCGTCGAGGGCGAGCCAGCCCTCGTCGACAATGAGCAAGGTGGGGCGGCCGTCAAACCGATCCTCGATGCGATGAAACAGATAAGAGAGCACCGCGGGCGCGGCACCGGCGCCGATCAGGCCCTCCGTCTCGAAGGCTTGGACCTCTGCCTCGCCGAGCCGCTCGATCTCGGCGTCGAG
>DATGLO010000354.1:0-2083 GCA_035294105.1 Allostellaceae bacterium | reverse complement strand
TTGGTCGCCACTCGATCCCTCCCGTTTGGCTTGAGGCAGGCTTCTGCCCGCTTGCGCCATTATTCGGCTTCCCGTGCGCGCCGACAATAGGCATTCCGCGGCGCATCGGCTAAAGTCGCCGCAACCCAAGGGAGGGATGCGATGGACGCGAGCACGACGGCGCGCGGCGCGATCGATTTCGAGAAATTCAGACTTCGGCCTTTCGTCAAGAAGCTGATCGAGATCGGCGAGGTCGAGATCCACGACGAGCCGGTGGCGCTCGCCGAAATGAGCGCGATCATCGAGAAGACGCCCAAGGCGGTGCTCTTCAAGAAGGCCGGCGCCGAGCAATACGAGGTGATCGCCGCGGTCGCGGGGAGCCGCAAGCGTGTCGCCGCCGCTTTCGGCGTCGCGCCGAGCGAGATCGCGCAAGAGATGAACCGCCGCCTCGGCAAGCCGCAGCCGATCGTCGAGGTCAAATCGGCCGATGCGCCGGTGCACGAGGTGGTGCGCACCGGGGATCAGATCGACCTCACCGTGCTCCCTTTCCATCCGCAACACGATTTCGATGGCGGCACTTACATCTCGTCGGCGATCGACTATTCGGTCGACCCCGCGACCGGCAAGCGCAATGTCGGCTGCCGCCGCCTGATGCTGCGCTCGAAGAACACGATGCGCACCAACTTGACGGCGCCGTCCGATCTGCGCGCCTGCTACAAGGCTTGCGTCGAGCGCAAGGAGAAGCTGCCGATCAGCTTCGCCATCGGCTCGCATCCCTTGGACTTCCTCGCCGCGACGTCGCGTTTCGCGCCCGACGAGTTCGGTCTCGTCGGCACGCTCCGCGGCGAGCCGGTGCCGATGGTCAAAAGCCTCACCAACGACATTCTCGTGCCGGCCGATGCCGAGCTCGTCATCGAAGGCTATCTCCACGAGCACGGCTATACCGAGAACGAGGGCCCTTACGGCGAGTTCTGGGGCTTCTACGGCCCCGTCCATATCGATCCGGTGTTTCACGTCACCGCGATCACCATGCGCAAGGACGCGATCTATCAGTCCGTGCTGCATTCGGGCCGCGCGCTCGGCCGCGCCGATTCATCGAACCTCGCCGCCGTCCATGCCGAGGCGCAGGTGTGGCGCTTGCTGCGCGAGGCGCGCATCCAGCCGGCCGCGCTGAACGCCGTCGTCGCGGCGGGCGGGCGCGTCCATCTGCGCCTTTCGCTTAAAAACCCGACGCCGGGCCAGGCGCGCGCCGCGATCACGACGATCTTCGCGATCTCGGGCATCCGCAACATCGCGGTGTTCGACGACGACATCGACATCTTCGACAACGACGAAGTCGAATGGGCGATGTCGACGCGCATGGATCCCTCGCGCGACATCATCATCGAGAAGGGCATGCCGGGCTACTACACCGATCCGATCATGCTGAAGGACGGCACGGTGTCGAAGATCGGCTATGACTGCACCATGCTGCCCGAGCAGCGCAACGATTTCGAATTCCGCCGCGCCTGGGGCTTCCATGCCTCGACGGCGCCGGCGCGCTATCAGACCGTGCGCCAGGCGCTCGAATCGGGGCCGCTGTTCTTCGGCGAGCTGATGGCCGCGGTCGGCAGCAAGGACGGGCGCGAAGTCGCCGTGGCGCTCGATGCGTTGCGCGAGGAAGGCGTGCTGACGCGGCTCAAAGAAGGCCAATGGACGCTGAAAAAGTCGTAAGCCGTCGTTGCGAGCGAAGCGAAGCAATCCGGAGGCCACGTGCGGCCCTGGATGGCTTCGTCGTTTCACTCCTCGCAAGGACGAAGTTCATTACCATGAAATCATAGGAGGCAGCATGAGCAACGAACTTCTCGCGAAGCAGGACGGCGAGGTCCTCAATATCACCATCAACCGGCCGGAGAACGGCAACGGCATGACCGACCCCATGGTGGTCGAGCTGACGCAAATCATCCGCGAGGCACCGAAGACTTCGCGCATCGTCGTGCTGCGCGGCGCGGGCAAGGAATTCTGCATCGGCCGCGCCGGGATGGGCCAGCGGCCGCCGGGCCCGCCGCCGGCGCCGCCCGAGGCCTATGCCCGCCGCAACGAGAGCGACATCGTGTTCGATGCT
>DATGLO010000353.1:0-2573 GCA_035294105.1 Allostellaceae bacterium | reverse complement strand
CCCGAGCGCAAGAGCTCGCGCGTCACGGCCTGCTTGTCGTCGAGGGTGAGATCGGGCGCGGGCAGGGCAAGCAGCGCCGACGCGCCGCCTGAGAGAAGGCAGATCACCAGATCCTCGGGCGAAAGCCCCGTCGCCGCCGCGAGAATGCGCTCGGCGGCGGCCTGGCCGGCGGCGTCGGGCACCGGATGCGCGGCTTCGACCACTTCGACGTGCCGACATGGCACGCCGTGGCCGTAGCGCGTCACGACGATGCCTGCGAGAGCGCCCGACCAATGATCCTCGACGACGCGCGCCATTTTCGCTGCCGCCTTGCCGGCGCCGACGACGATCGTGCGGCCTTTGGGCGGAGCGGGCAGGCAGGGCGGCAGGGTTTTGGCGGCGTCGACGGCATCGAGCGCGGCGTCGAAAAGGCGGCGGAGAAGCGCTAGGGGATCGCGGCGTTCGGACAAGTTCTGTTTCGCGTCGTCGGACATTCAGTTGCCGGTCAAGTCAGGATAGGATTATGGGGCGACTATCGCCAACCTTAGCCGTTGTTCCCCGTGTTGCTGACCGCCCTCGATCCGCCCGCCTTCGAGTTGTGCAACGCCGCCGCCACCGCGCCGGCATTGCTGACCTGCGATCACGCCAGCCGCGAAATTCCGGCAGCGCTCGGCAAGCTCGGACTCGCCGATGTCGCGATCGCGCAGCATATCGGCTGGGACATCGGCGCCGCGGCAGTGACCCGGCATCTGGCGCCGCTGCTCGATGCCACGGCGGTGCTGGCGGGTTACTCGCGCCTCGTCATCGATTGCAATCGCCGGCCCGACGACCCGAGCTCGATGGCGCGCGAGAGCGACGGCATCGCGATTCCCGGCAATCAGCATCTCGATGAAGCCGCGCGGCAGGCGCGGCGCCTCGCGCTTTTCGAGCCTTACCACGCCGCGATCGACGAGCAGCTGCAACGCATCGGCGCGCGCGGGCTCGCGCCGGCGGTGATCTCGATTCACAGCTTCACGCCGCAGATGAAAGGCTTCGCGCGGCCCTGGCATATCGGCGTGCTCTGGGACGAAGACGGGCGGATTGCATTGCCGCTGCTCGCTGCGCTGCGCGGCGCGATGGATCCCGCGGTCGTGGGCAACAACCAGCCCTATTCGGCGCGCGAGCCGGTCGGCTACACCCAGCGCCATCATGCCTGGGAGCGCGGCCTGCCCCATGTCGCGATCGAGCTGCGCCAGGACCTGATTGCCGGCGCCGCGGGGGCCAAGCAATGGGCCGAGCTTCTGGCGCGCGTCCTGAAGCCGATCCTTGCGACGCCCGGCCTCTATGTGGCAATCGCTCCGCCGCGACCCCATACTTAGAAGATCGAAGGAGACTGTCATGGATATCGACGCCAAGACCCGCACCGAGCTCGAAGCCGGCGCCTTCCGCAAGCTGGTCGCGCATTTGCGCGAGCGCACGGACGTGCAGAATCTCGATCTGATGAACCTCGCCGGCTTCTGCCGCAATTGCCTGTCGCGCTGGTATCGCGAGAGCGCCGAGGAGCGCGGCATCAAGCTGCCCGATCCCGAAGCGCGCGAGGCCGTCTATGGCATGCCGTACGACGAATGGAAGAAGAAGTATCAGACCGAGCCGACGAAGCCGGTCGACCATAAGCATTGAGCCTGTGGATAAAAGGATAACGTGGATAACGCTAGGCGGCGCATTGCGCGGCTAAAACCGCTTCGATAGGGTTCGCCTTTGCCATCGAAGAAGAAGGCGAGGCGGGATTATGGCCAAGGCGGGCGGCATCGCCGGCGATCATCTGAAATCGTTCATCGAGCGCATCGAGCGGCTGGAAGAAGAGAAGAAAGCGCTCGGCGACGATATTCGCGATGTCTATTCCGAAGCCAAGGCGAATGGCTTCGAGGCGAAGATCATGCGCCAGATTGTCAAGATCCGGAAAATGGACAAGGACGATCTCGACGAGCAAGAAGCATTACTCGAGACCTATATGCGCGCTCTCGGCATGCGGCCCAGCCGCGCTGCGGCGGAGTAATCCTGCGACGTCGCCGATGAGCGGCCCGCGCATCGCCGCGATTCAAACCGACATCACGACGCTCGACGTCGACGCGATCGTCAATGCGGCGAATTCCTCGCTTTTGGGCGGTGGCGGGGTCGACGGCGCGATCCACCGGGCGGCGGGACCCGAGCTCCTGGCCGAGTGCAGGAAGCTCGGCGGCTGCCCGACGGGCGAGGCGCGCATCACCAAGGGCTATCGCCTGCCGGCCAAGCATGTGATCCATACCGTTGGGCCGGTGTGGCGCGGCGGCACGGCGAACGAGGACGAGCTCTTGGCACGCTGCTATCGCGCGAGCTTCGCGCTCGCGGCCGAGCACGGGCTGCGCTCGCTCGCCTTTCCGGCGATCTCGACCGGCGTCTACGGCTTTCCGAAGGAGCGCGCGGTCAAGATCGCGGCCAGAGAAACGCGCGCGCAACTCGCAGCGCTGCCGGCGATCGAACGGGTACTCTTAGCGTGTTTCGATCGCGAGACGCTCAGGCTCTACCAACGCGAGCTGGGTTAGTCGTTCGTGAAGTAATCGAGAACCGCGTGACTT
>DATGLO010000352.1:0-16691 GCA_035294105.1 Allostellaceae bacterium | reverse complement strand
GCCAGCCTCTTGAGCGTGCTCGCCTATAATTTCTTTTTCCTGCCGCCGGTCCACACCCTCACTATCGCCGATCCCGAGAACGTGCTGGCGCTCGTCGCGTTCCTGGTCGCGGCGATGATCGCCAGCAATCTTGCCGCCGGCACCCGCGCGCAGGCGGTGGCGGCGCGCTCGCGCGGCCGCGTCACTGAAGAGCTGCTCGCCTTCAGCCGCAAGCTGTCGGGGGTCGCGACCTTGGACGATCTCCTCTGGGCGACGACCTATCAGATCGCCTCGATGCTGAAGCTCCATGTCGTCATCCTCATGCCCGAAGGCATCGATCTCGTGGTGAAGGCGGCCTATCCGCCGGAAGACGAGCTCGATGGCGGCGACATCGCGGCGGCGAAATGGAGCTGGGCCAACAACCACACCGCCGGCCGCGAGTCCGATACCTTGCCGGGCGCGAAGCGGCTGTTCCTGCCGCTGCGCACAGGGCGCGGCGTCGTCGGCGTGATGGGTCTCGATCGCGACGGGCCGGGTCTGCTGCTGACGCCCGACGGAAGGCGGCTGCTCGATGCGCTGATGGATCTGGCGGCGCTCGCGATCGAGCGCATCCATCTGCAAAACGATCTCGACGCGGCGAAGCTGCAAGCCGAAAGCGAGCGGCTGCGCTCGGCGCTGCTCACCTCGATCTCGCACGATCTCGGCACGCCGCTCGCCTCGATCATCGGCGCCGCCTCGAGCCTCAAGAGCGTCGGCGATCGCTACGACGACACGCAGCGCGAAGCGCTGCTCTCGACCGTGCTCGACGAAGCCGAGCGGCTCAATCGCTTCGTCGCCAATCTGCTCGATATGACGAAGCTCGAATCCGGCGCGATCGCGCCGAAACAGGAATTGATCGATCTCGGCGAGATCGTCGGCACCGCCTTGCAGCGCGCCGGCAAGGTGCTGGCGCATCACAAGGTGAAGGTCGATCTCGGCGCCGATCTGCCGATGCTGCGCCTCGACTTCGTGCTGTTCGAGCAGGTCCTGTTCAACTTGCTCGACAACGCCGCGAAATACGCGCCGCCCGAATCGACCATCGAGATTCGCGCCCGCAAGCGCGACGGCATGGTCGAGCTGCATGTCTTGGATGAAGGCGCCGGCATTCCGGCCGATCAGATCGAGCGCATCTTCGACAAGTTCCATCGCGTCGGGGAAGGCGATCGCAAGCGGCCGGGCACGGGCTTGGGCCTCGCGATCTGCCGCGGCTTCGTCACCGCGATGGGCGGCACGATCCGCGCGCGCAATCGCACCGATCGCAGCGGCGGCGACTTCATCGTCGAATTGCCGATACCGCCGCAGCGCGCCGAGGCGGCATGACCACGCATCCCCACCGCATCCTCGTCATCGACGACGAGCCGGCGATAAGGCGCTTGCTCAAGACCAGCCTCAGCGCCGAAGGCTACGAGGTCGAGGAAGCGGCGACGGGCGAGGCGGGCTGGATGCAGTTCGGCCGCGTGAAGCCCGATCTCGTGCTGCTCGATCTGGGCCTTCCCGATATCGACGGGCGCGAGGTCTTAAAGCGCATCCGCGGCGCGGGACTGGTGCCGGTCATTATCCTCTCGATCCGCAGCGACGAGCGCGGCAAGGTCGAGGCGCTCGATCTCGGTGCCGACGATTACGTGGCAAAGCCCGTCGGCATGGACGAGCTCAACGCGCGCGTCCGCGCCGCGCTGCGCCACCGGCTGCAGCAGGAAGGCGCCGAGCCGATCTTCAAGACCGGCGATCTCGCGGTCGATCTCGTCCGCCGCCACGTCACCGTGAAAGGGCAGGAGGTCAAGCTCTCGCCCAAGGAATACGATCTCTTGAAGATGCTCGTGATGCATGCCGGCAAGGTGCTGACGCATCAGATGATCATGCGCGAGGTCTGGGGCGCGGCGAGCGATGTGCAATATCTGCGCATCTATATCCGCCAGCTCCGCCACAAGATCGAAGCCGATCCCCAGCGGCCGTCGCTCATCCAGACCGAGGCCGGCGTCGGCTATCGGTTGAAGCTGGATGCGTAGATTATTGCCCTCTCCGCGCGAGGCGGGGAGGGAGGGTGAGGTGTGTTTCAACGCACACCCACCTCACCCTACCTCTCCGCCCTCGAGGGCGGAGAGGGCTATTGGTTGTCCTTATGAAGGTGCGTTTGACCGCGCGCGCCGCTTTCGGTAGGGCATTCGCATGAAAGTCTGCGTTTACGGCGTCGGCGCGATCGGCGGGCATATCGCGGCGCGGCTTGTGAAAGGCGGCGCGGAAGTCGCGGCCATCGCGCGCGGTGCCAACCTCGCGGCGCTACGCGAAAAAGGCATTACCGTGAAGACGCCGCGCGGCGAGATCGGCGGCGGTCTGCGCGCGACCGACAATCCCGCCGAGCTTGGCAAGCAAGATGCCGTCGTGGTCGCGGTGAAAGCGCCGGCGCTGCCTTCGGTCGTCCAGGGCCTCGGCGCGCTTATCGGTCCCGAAACGAGCGTCGCCTTCGTCATGAACGGCATCCCGTGGTGGTATCTGCACGCCCATGGCGGCGCGCTCGACGGCAAGCGCTTGCAGCATCTCGATGCGCATGATGCGCTGCTCAGGGTCGTCGGTATCGCGCGCACCATCGGCGGCGTCATCTATGGCGGCTGCGATCTTGTCGCGCCGGGCATCGTCAACGTAGAAGCGCCGCAGTCGCGGCTATGGCTCGGCCATCCCGACGACCGCAAATCGCCGGCGATCGACGCGCTCGCGACGGTGCTGCGCGCCGAGGATTTCGTCGTCGAGACCAGCGCGAATATCCGCCGCGATCTCTGGGCGAAGCTGCAGGTGAACATCACCTCGGGCCTCTTCGCCTGCCTGACCGATCAGTCGCTGCGCGCGGCGCATGACGAGCCCTGGTGTCGGGCGGCGGTGCGCAGTCTTGTCGACGAGGTCAACGCGCTGGCGTCGGCGCTCGGCTGCACCACCGCGCTTAGCCTCGAACGGCTTGCCGGGCAGGCCAACCAGCAGCGCAAGACCTCGATCGCGCTCGATCTCGACCTGCATCGGCCGATCGAGTTCGATTGCCAGTTCGCCGTGCCGCTCGAACTCGCGCGGCTCGTGAACGTGCCGGTGCCGACCTTCGAGCTGCTGGCGGGACTCTTGAAGCTGCGCGCGATCGCCGCGGGCTCCTATCCTTCAGCGGCGTGATAGCGCGCGCTCATCTTTGGTTGCGATCGCGACCAATTTTTCGTCTGCATGCAAAAAAGTCCGTGCAGGACAACGAGGTTGCGGTGACGTTCGCGTTGAACGCTCGGGCATTCCCGCGCTAATATAACGCTATGACGCTCGAACGAGCGCGAAGTAAGGGGAGAAGTTCGGGTGGACACGTTCCTGTTGATGGTGCACGGTATCCTCGCCGTGTTTCTGCTGGGCGCACTGACCCATCAGGCTTTCGCCGTTGCCTGGAAGCCGGCGCGCGGCGATCAGAATTTCTTTGCCAATTACCGCGCCGTGCGCGCCGAGCGCTACGTCACCGCGGTCGTCGTTCTCTATCTCGTGACCTATTTCGTCGGCGGGTTTTTGCTCTATCCCGAATATCGCTACCTCGCGCGGCCATTGCTCGAACAGCTGCACAAGAACGCGATCGTCGGCAGCTTCGAGATCAAAGAGCATTTCATGACGGTCGGCGTCGTCCTGCTACCGGTCTATTGGTATCTCTGGAAGAATCCGCAAACCTCCACAATGGCGCGGAACCTCGTGACGATCGTCCTCACGTTGCTCGTGTGGTACGGCTTCATCGTCGGGCATCTGGTCAACAATTCGAGGGGATTCGGCATATGAGTCTCACGCGCGCGCTTCCCGTCTTTTCCGCCGCGTTTCTGATCGTCTATGCGATCGTGATGTACTTCAACTTCGCGCCTTTCAGCTACTACCCCCAGGTCGGGCAGTTCGCTTCGGGCGTCGCGCCGGCAAGCCCGACGCTTGGCCCGGCGATGTATTGGTATGGCTGGCTGAGCGAATCCTTTGTGATCGCGGCGGTCGTCGCGTTCATCGCCGGCTTCGCGCCCGAGAATGTCGCCAGCCGTATCGCGCCGATCGCGGCCTGGCTTTCGGTTCTGGCGATCTTCTTCTACCCCTGGGTTCTGCGCGCCTGGTTCATCCACTGAGGTAACCGCGCGGCACGCTCGCGTGTTAGGGAGGCATGAAGATGCGTCCCTTGGCCGCTTTGCCCGCTCTGGCGTTGCTCGTTCTTGGCGCGCGCCTTGCTGCGGCGGACCAGCTCAACGTGTTGAGCGCCGGCGCCGTGCAAGGGGCGATGAAAACGCTCGCCGCCGATTATCAGGCGAAGACCGGCACCACGGTACAATTCACCTTCGGCAATGTCGGGCAGATCGCGGATCGCTTGAAAGCCGGCGATCCGGCCGACGTCGTCATTCTCTCGGCGAGCGCGATCGACGATCTCGCCAAAGGCGGCAATATCGGCGTTGCCTCAGCGCGGCCGCTCGGCAAGGTCGGCATGGGTGTCGCCGTCGCCGAGGGCGCGACGCCGCCCGATATCGCGACGCCCGATGCTTTCAAGGCCGCGCTCCTTGCCGCGCCATCGATCGCGTATTCCGATCCCCAAGGCGGCGGCTCGAGCGGCATCTTTTTCGATCGGCTTATCCAGAAGCTCGGCATCGCCGACCAGATTCGCGCCAAGGCCGTGCTGATCCGCGGCGGCTCGGCGGCCGATCAGATCGCGCAAGGCAAAGCGGCGATGGCGGTGCAGAACGCATCCGAGCTGATCGACGTGCCCGGCATCCGCTATGTCGGGCCGTTCCCGGCGGCCGATCAGAATTACATCACCTATTCGGCCGGCGTTTATGCGCAGAGCGGCCAGGCGAAAGCGGCGGCCGATTTCATCGACTTCGTCACGCGCCGCGCCGCCGCGCCGCGCTGGCGCGCCGCCGGCGTCGAGCCGGCATCGGGGCGATAGCCGCGGCCGGTCGGCCCCTCGCATGCGCTATAGTGCGGGACAAGGAGGGGCGCATGGAACAGGCGATCGAATTCGTCTCGTCAGGGCTCAAGCTGCGCGGCGTGCTGCATTTGCCCGAGGGCGCCAGCGGAAAGCGGCCCGGCATCGTCCTGAGCCACGGCTTCGGCGGCTCGTGCCGCGGGGCCGGTCACCCGCAGCTTGCGGAGGCGCTGGCACGCGCCGGCTATGTCGTGCTGCGCTTCGACTTCCGCGGCTGCGGCCAAAGCGAAGGCGCGCGCGGCAGCGTCATCGTCGCCGAAGAAGTTGACGATCTGCGCCACGCGCTCGACTTCCTCGCCAGCCAACCGAGCGTCGATCCGGCGCGCATCGGGGCGATCGGCGCGAGCCTTGCCGGCTCGGTCGCGATCGAGGTCGCGGCCGGCGATCCGCGCGTCAAAGTCATTGTCG
Source organism: Allostellaceae bacterium (assembly GCA_035294105.1). GTDB lineage: Bacteria > Pseudomonadota > Alphaproteobacteria > ATCC43930 > CGMCC-115725 > CAIKMD01. Next base: position 11,308 of record DATGLO010000352.1, on the reverse strand, counting down.
CGAACGGCGCCATCGGCAAGGGCGAGCGGCGCTTCCGCGCGCAATATAAGGACGAGGCCGCATGGCAGGCGTTTCGCAGGCGGCTCGATGAGGCGCAGCGGACCAAAGCGACGCTCAACCGCTTCGACATCATCCACATCCCGGAGCGCGACCGCGCGGGCCTGCCGCCGGGCGCGGTCATGGATTTCACCGCCGAGACGGCGTTGAGCCTGCTCGCCGACGATGCGGAAAGCGTCGTCGGCAAGCTCGCACCGCGCCCGCTGCTGCTCATTCATCCGCGCGGCGACGGCGTCGTGCCGGTCGGCGAATCCGAAGCGCTCGCCAAAGCGGCGGGCGCGAATGCCGAACTCCACATCCTCGAGGGCCACGCGCATTTCGCCGCCGCCAGCGCCGAGGTCGCGGCGCTGGTGCTCGACTTTTTGCAGCGGCATCTGCCGCCGCTGATCTAGCGCGGCGGCATCACCGCGATCAGGAGATGCGAATCGTATTTGCCGCCGGTGTGGATGATGTGGCGGCCCTGGTTGATGGTCTCGGGATGCGAATAGCCGACGCCGGGATAGGCGTAGACGTCGCTGCCTTGGACGACGAGGCGTAGCGTCTCGCCGGCGAGGAACTTGGTGCTCGACGGCCAGATCTCGATCTCGACCGGCACGATTTCTTTCGGCTTCAGCTTCAAGAGACGGCGATGGAGATGCCAGGGCTGCTCCGGCGTCGAGCGTAGGGGATCGAGCTCGCGATGCGAGACGCGCAGCCAACCTTGCGCCACCGGCCCGTCCTCCATCGCGTTGTAGCAGGGAAAGCCGACATGCTTGCCCGCCTTGTCGAATTTCTGCAGCGCGACGAAGAGGTCCATGTCGTCGTTGCCCTCGGCCTCGACCCAGAGCTTCAGCTTCATATAGCCGGTGAGCTCGGTCGGCCGCGCGAAGCGGAAATCGAATTCGGCGCGGTTCTCGCGATAAGCATCGGGTACGCGGGTCGAGCGCTGCGGCGCGTCGTAAGCCGCCTTGGCCCGCGTCTTGGGCGCGGTGGCGGAGAGCTTGCCGCTCTTCCCATCGAGAAAAAGCTTTTTGTGCTGCGTGCGCGCGATCGGCCAATCCTTCTCGGCGCGGAACTTGCCTTGATAATATTTCTCGCGCACCTCCATCCAGACGCGCGGCCACTTTTTCAGCTCGTTGTCGGCGCCGCGCAGGAAATGGTCGAAGAAGATGAGCTGGCGCGCGACGCTCGACGGCTGCATGAAATATTCCCATTTCTTGCGGCCGTGGATCTCGAGCCATTTTTCTGGCGAGGAAATCTCGCGAAAGCCTTGCAGCGTGCCGCGCGTATGCAGCCCGTGATCGCTCCAGCTCGCGACGATATAGGCGGGAGCGGTGATGTCTTTGAGGACGGCGCGCTTCGTCTCCCAATAGGCGTCCCAGAGCGGATGCGCCTTGACCATCGCCCAGAGGTCCTCGGCGCGGTTGAGGCCGTTGCTGAGCCGATTGGCGTTCCAGCGCGGGATGAAATGCGATTCCGGAATCCCGCCATGCAGCATCATCTCGCGATAGCAATCGCTGACGCCTTCCCAAAGATTGAAGGCGGCGAGATGCGGCGGCCGCGTCGCCGCGATCTGCCATTGGCAGATCGCCAGGTACGAGACGCCGGCCATGCCGATCTTGCCGCTGCACCAGGGGAGCGCGGCGATGTGCTCGATCGCGTCGTAGCCGTCGCGGCCTTCGGCGTGGTTCATGAAGGTCGCTTCGCCTTCGCTATGCCACATGCCGCGCGAATCGACATTGACGATGGCGAAGCCGCGCGGCGCCCACCACAGCGGATCGGGCGCTTCATAGATCGCGTATTTCGACAGCCACTCGTCCTTGACGCCGCCATTCTTATAGTAGTTCTCGTAGCGCGACGGGTTCTCCTTGCCGTAAGGCGCGTAAGTCATGATTGCCGGCACGGGCGCGTCGGTGTCGGGGCGGAAAATGTCGGCATAGATCTTCACGCCGTCGCGCAGCGTGATCGCGTGATCGCGCTCGAAGATGACGTTCTGCTCGATGCGCTCGACCTTATGGCCGAATTCCGGAAATTGACGCTTGGGCGGGCCGTAGCTCGGCTGCCAGATATAGTCGAAGCCTTCGTCGCTCATTTGCAGCCCCTTATTTCACGATGAATTTCGCGGCGTCCGGATCGTCCTTGGTGACGCCGAACTGCTTGCAGACATCGAGCCAGAATTGCAGCCGCGACGGCGGGACCTCGACCTCGGTCGCGGTGAAGGGCAGCTGCGCGACGATTTCGGACGGCAGCTTCAGGTATTTCGCTTCGATCGCCCGCGCGTCGTCGGGATGGGCCTTGACGTAGTCCTCGCCTTCTTTGAGGAGATCGCGGAAAGCGGCGATCGCTTGCGGGTTGGCCTCGGCCCATTTGCGCGTCGAGATATAGAAAGAGAGCAGCGTCACCTTGTTGACGCTGGTGATGTAATCGCCCGCGGGCGTCGCGACGCCCGCCTGGATCATGCGGGTGCGGAACGGCTCTACCGGCAGGACGGCGTCGACTTGCGCCTCTTTCATCAGATCGGCCATGCGCGGCATCGGCGTCTCGACATAATTGACGCTCTTCGGATCGACGCCTTCGACCGCGAGCCATTTTCTGAACATAATGTCGAGCGCGCCGTTGATGCCCGGCGTGCCGACCCTCTTGCCGGCAAAATCCTTGGCGCTTTTGATGTGCGCCGCAGGGCGCACCAGCACCTGGCGCGGATTGACCTCGGTCTGTATGCCGGCGCCGGCGACGATCACGAGATCGAGCCCATTTTCGTTCGCAAGGGCGAAGGTCGTCGCCGTGGTTTGCGCGATCTGCACGTTGTTGGCGTAGAGCGAGGCGGCGAGATCGGTGCCGGTCGCCTGGCTCAGCGTGATGTCGAAGGCGATACCGCGCTGCGTGGCAAAGCCGCGGTCCTGCGCCACCCAGGTCGCGAGGTAATCGTTGGCGAAGCCGGTCGCGACCACGACCTTATTGGAGGGGCCGGGACTTTGCGCGGCGGCAGTATCCGCCAGAACCAGCACGACGAGCGCGCAGAGGCGCGCCGCAACCGAAACACGCATGAACCTTTTCCCCCTCGCTTGCGCCCGCGATTGTCGCGCGGCGCTGCTGCGCGGCCGTTTGTACCAATTCGCCCACCCGGGCGCTATAATCCGAAGCATCGGGCATTTGCTGGGAGAGCGCCATGACGACCGCGCGCGAAAACGAGATCCTTACCCGGGTGGGGCCGGGCACGCCGATGGGCGATTTCATGCGGCAATACTGGCTGCCGATCGCCCAGAGCGACGAGCTCAAGGCCGACGGCGACCCGGTGCGCATCATGGCCCTCGGTGAGCCGCTGATCGCGTTCCGCGACACCTCGGGCCGCGTCGGCGTCATGGATCATCGCTGCGCCCATCGCTGCGTCTCGCTGTTCTTCGGCCGCAACGAAGAGAACGGCATCCGCTGCATCTATCACGGCTGGAAATTCGACGTCGACGGCAACTGCGTCGACATGCCGAACGTGCCCAAGCATCAAGACGTGAAGCATCGCGTCCATGCCAAGGCCTATAAAGCGATCGAGCGCTATGGCTGCGTCTGGATCTACATGGGCGAGCGCCAGGTGCCGCCGCCGTTTCCCGATTACGAGCTGAACGATATCGGCCAGGACGAGATCCGCGTCCAACTCCTGCAGCAGGAATACAACTGGCTGCAAGGCCTCGAGAACGATCTCGACACCTCGCATTTCGGCTTCTTGCATTTGGGCGGCGTCGACAAGTCGGACCTCGTGCCCGGCGACACGATGTATTACCTCGCCACCGATCCGACGCCGCAATTCCATATCGAGGAGACGCCGCTCGGCCTGATGTACGGCGCCTATCGCCCGGCCGACGAGGCGAATGCCAACACGCATTGGCGCTTGGCGCAGCTCATCGTGCCGTTCTGGGTGATCCCGCCGGCGGGCATGCTCGCCGATCAGATCATGATCAAGGGCTACGTCCCGATGGACGATACCCATACCATGGTCTTCACGATCCAGCGCAAGATGGCGCAGATGCGCTCGCGCACCAAGTCGGGCAAGCCGATCCCGGGCCTCGGCTTCGTGCCGAGTGCCGGCAACGAATACAAGCCCAACACCACCGACTGGTTCGGGCGTTGGCGCCTCACCAACGATGCGAGCAACGATTGGCTGATCGATCGCGAGGCGCAGCGCCATGGCGGCGTCTTTAGCGGCATTTCCGGCCTCAACGTCCAGGACGCGGCGGTCGGCGGCATGCTCGGCGAGATCTCCGACCGCACGCGCGAATATCTCGTCTCGAGCGATGCGATGATCGTGCGCGCGCGGCGCAAGATGCTGCAACTCGTCGAGGCTTACGCCGCCGACAAGACGAAAGCGTCGCCCGGTGTCGACGATCCCGGCGTCTATCGCAGTCATCGCGCCGGCAATTTCGTCGCGCCGACGGGCAAGCCGTTCCGCGAGGCCTACGAAGAGCAGATGCGCGCGCACGCCAATACGGCGCCGCGCTGGGCGGCGGAGTAGCGCGCTCGATCTGACGATGCATCGCCTCGCGTTTCTCGCCGCTGCAATCGTCGCCGCGGCGAGCGCCGCCAAGGCCGCGACGCCGATCACGCTGCTCTATACGCCGGGCGACAGCTTCACCGAGAGCTATGTCGCGAAGGACCATGGCATCTTCGAGAAGCACGGGCTCGACGTCACCTTGCAGACAGCGCCGAACGGCTCGCTCATCTCGGCGGCGCTGACCGCAAATTCCGCCCAGATCGGCGCGCCGACGCCGACGGTGCTGTTGCAGGGCGACGAGCAGGGGCTCGACCTCGTCATCATCGCCTCGGCCAATCGCAACGCGACGCAGCCGCCGGTTTCCGAGACCGGCATCGCCGCGCGCGCGGGCAGCGGCATCAAAAGCGCCGCCGATCTCGTCCATAAGAAATTCGGCGTGCCCGGCCTCGGCGGCACGATCGACGTGCTGACGAAGAGATGGGTCGAGAGCCGCGGCGTCGATTACCGGAAGGTCGATTGGGTGGAGATGCAATTCCCCAACATGCCCGACGCGTTGAAGGCGGGGCTCGTCGATGCGGTCTCGGCGGTCGATCCGTTCCTTGCCCGCATCGTCGCGACGAAGCAAGGCTATGCGATCGGCGATTTCGGCGACGTCATGCCGCCCGGCACCATGGTCGTGGTCTATGCGGCAACGCGCAGCTGGGCTGCAGCGCATGCCGGCGAGGTCGACGAATTTCGCGCCGCGCTCGCGGATTCGCGCGCCTTCGTCGAAGACCCGGCGAATGCCGCGACGGTCAAGGCGAGCATCGCCAAATATGTTCATCTGCCGCCGCAAGCCGCCGCGGCGATCCAGATCCCTACCAATCTCGACCCGGTGCCGCGGCCGCAAGGTCTCGCTTTCTGGATCGAGAATTGCCGCGCACAGGGCCTCATCACCGGCCATCCCGATGCGGCGAAGCTGATCGTGCCCTAAGTGCGCGACGCTTTGACCGGCGCGCGCCAGCGAGTGGGAAAGATCACCCAGGTGGTGACGAGGGCGATGATGCAGCCGAGGCCGGTGTCGTAAATCCGCTCCGAGAGCAGCGGCCGGTCGCCGCCTTGGGTCAAGAGCGCCATGTCGAGCAATACCAGCGCCATTGCGGTGATCGCGGCAAAGCCGGCCCAGCGCTGCCAGATGAGGCCCGGCGAGATGCAGAAGGCGAGCACCGCCGCTGCGGCGGTCAGATGCCAGGCGCTGTGGTCGAGCGAAACGATGAAGAGCGCGATGCCGACCCCGATCGCCGTGCCGAAGCCGCGCTGCAAGACGAGCTGCACGCTTTCGGAATCGTTGGGCCGCATCACGGCGAGCGTGGTGATCGTGACCCAGGCGGCATGGGTCGCGCCGAAATGCTTGGCGAGGAGAAGGCCGAGCGCCGCCGCCACCGCATAGCGCAGGCCGAAGCGCCAATCGGCGGCGTGCTCGCCATGAATATGATGAAGGCCCGCGCGCACGCTGCCGCCGGTCTCGACCGCGTAGGTCCGGCGCAGGCGTTCGTCGGCCCAGGCGACCAGCATCGCCCAGGCCGCGCCGGCGAAGGCGGGAAGGATCAGCGCCCAGCTCGCGAGATCGAGGCTCGCGACGATGATGAAGCTGAATCCCATGCAGCGCGCCGCATTCTCGAGGCCGCGGCTGGTGTTGTGCGCCCAGCCGATGACGACGGCACAGAGGAACAACACGCCGAGCTTCGCCCAGAAATTATCGCCGGCGATCCAGGCGAGCAGGCCGCCGAGCAAGATCGCATCGCCGCTCGTCGCCATGTTGATGAGGCGGTCCCTGATCTCGCCGCCCAAGTCGTTGAGCCACGGCCACAGCGCGCACAAGGTCGCGATGAGGCCGAGCTCGGGATTGCCGAAGGCGACGCCGGCGGCGATCGGCACGGCGACGGTGATCGCGCCGCGCCAGGCGCGATCCCACAGCAGCGCCTGGCCGTTGTAGCGAACCAGATCGAGCGGATCGAAGCCGAAGACGCGCATCACATCGGGGATGCGCGCTACAGTCTTAGGGCGCCGGCGAGCCGCCTTCGCCTTGCACGGCGGCGGCCGCCGCCGCTTCGCGTGCGGCCTGCTCTTCGCGTGCCGCGGCCTCGGCGGCGAGCTTCAAGGGATCGATGCCCTTGGCTTGCATCTCGGCCTCTTCGGCCGATTGCGCGACATTCGCCGTCACATTCACCGTGACTTCGGGATGCAGCACGACCTTCAAGGGGAACATGCCGAGCGTCTTGATCGGCTTTTCCAGGACGACCTGGCCGCGCGCGATCGTGAAGCCCGCCGCAGTGACGGCCTCGGCGAGATCGCGCGCCGAGACTGAGCCATAGAGCTGGCCGCTCTCGCCCGCCTGGCGGATGAGCACGACCGTCAGCTTGTCCATCTTCTCGGCGACCTGCTCGGCCTCTTTCTTGCGCGTCAGGTTCTGCGCTTCCAATTGCGCGCGTTGCTTCTCGAAAAAGGCGAGATTCTCCTTGGTCGCGCGCAGCGCCTTTTTTTGCGGCAGGAGGAAATTGCGTGCGAAGCCCGGGCGCACCTTCACAACCTCGCCCATCTGGCCGAGATTCTCGACCCGCTCCAAAAGGATCACATCCAACATGGGTGGGCTCCGTCAGCGCAAAGCGTAGGGCAGAAGGCCCAGATAGCGCGCGCGCTTGATCGCCTGCGCCAGCTCGCGCTGCTTCTTGGTCGAGACCGCGGTGATGCGGCTCGGCACGATCTTGCCGCGCTCGGATATGAAGCGCTGCATCAGCTTCACGTCCTTGTAGTCGATCTTCGGCGCGTTGGGGCCCGAGAACGGGCACGACTTGCGCCGCCGGAAGAACGGCCGCCGCGCGGCCGGACGGCCGCCGCCGCCGCGCTCGCTACCGCGTTCGCCGCGTTCGTCGTTATCGGCCATCGCTCATCTCCCTCTCTTCTTCGCGCGGATCGCGGTCGCCATAGCCGCGGCGCGGGCCGCGGTCGCGATCGCGCTCGTCGCGGTTGCGGCTCTGCATCATCGCCGAGGGCCCGGCTTCGAGCTCGTCGACGCGGATCGTCAAATAGCGCAGGATGTCCTCATTGATGCGCATGTTGCGCTCAAGCTCGCTCACAGCGGCGGGCGGCGCCTCGAGGTTGAAGAGCACATAATGGCCCTTGCGGTTCTTCTTGATGCGATAAGCGAGGTTTCTGAGACCCCAGTATTCGCGCTTCTCGACCTTGCCGCCATTCTCGGCGACGAGGTTGGCTAAGGTGTCGGTCAGGGCTTCCACCTGGGCGGTGGATATGTCCTGACGCGCAATAAAGACGTTCTCGTAGAACGGCATAAGTTCCCCTTATGGCTGTTTCGCGGCCCGCCGCTGGTCGAGACCCTTTTTCTCTGAAGAGGGCTCGAGCATCAGCCGCACGGGCCTAGCCGGCTCTCACCGGCAAGGAGGCGGCGGACTATAGCGGACGGGGTTCCGAACGCAAGCTGGCCGGACGGTCCGCACAGGCCCCGGCTGGACAGGCCGCCGGCTAAATGTTATCGCACCATGACAGGCGGGGAGGGGTGAATGGGCCGGTCTCTCTATTTGGTTGCTTTGCTTAGTATTTTGTCCGGATGCGTGGCGATTCAGATGGACCCGACGCGCGATTCCTTCGGGGTCTCTACAGCGCGCCCGGAGGCCGGCACGGCGGCGCCCTCGCCCGAGCAGATGAATGCACTCAACACCAAGGCAAACGCGATCTGCACGATCGGCACCGAAAAACGGCCGGCAACCGTCCAGCCGGCGCAGGACGGCCAACAATTCGTGGATCAGCAGCTGCGCTGCGGCCATTACGACCGCCTCAATTTCGATTACGGCCAGACCGATTGGACCAACGTCCTCTGACGCTCGCTGCATGAACGAACGGGGTCATTATCGCGTGGCGCTGCGATGACGCGCGCGCTGGTATTTCCGGGTCAAGGCTCGCAAGCCGTCGGCATGGGCCGCGATCTCGCCGGCGCCTTCGGAACGGCGCGCGATGTTTTCGCCGAGATCGACGAGGCGCTGCATCAGAATCTCTCGCGTCTCATGTTCGAGGGGCCGGAGAGCGACCTCACCCTGACCGAGAACGCCCAGCCGGCGCTGATGGCGGCGAGCCTCGCCGTCGCGCGCGTTTTGGAGAAGGACGGCGGCCTCGATCTGAAGCGCCAGATCGCGTTCGTCGCCGGTCATTCGCTCGGCGAATATTCGGCGCTCGCCGCCGCCTTCGCGCTCTCGCTGCCCGACGCGGCGCGGCTCTTGAAACGCCGCGGCCTCGCGATGCAGCGCGCGGTGCCTGTGGGCGCCGGCGCGATGGCCGCGCTCCTCGGCGTCGAGCTCGATCTCGCGCGCGCGATCGCCAAGGACGCGGCGCAAGGCGAGGTCTGCGATCCGGCCAACGATAACGGCGCCGGGCAGATCGTCTTGAGCGGCGACAAGGCGGCGGTGGAGCGCGCGGTCGTGATCGCGGCGGAGCGCGGCGTGCGGCGCTCGATCATGCTGCCGGTCAGCGCGCCCTTCCATTGCGCGCTGATGAAGCCCGCCGCCGACGAAATGGCCGAGGCGCTGGCCGAGGTGAAGATGAGCGAGCCGCTGGTGCCGCTCGTCGCCAACGTCAGTGCCGCCGCGGTGCGCGATCCCGATCGGATCAAGGATTTGCTGGTGCAGCAGGTCACGGGGCTCGTGCGGTGGCGCGAATGTGTTCTCGCGATGAAAGAGCAGGGCGTCCATGAGCTCGTCGAGCTCGGTGCCGGCAAGGTGCTGACCGGCTTGACCAAGCGTATCGACAAAGAGCTGAACGGGGTCGCGATCGGCGCGCCCGCCGACATCGAAGCGTTCTTGAAGACGCTGTAGCAAGATGCCAAAACATTCCGCACCGCCATTGCGAGGAGCCCGAAGGGCGACGCGGCAATCCAGATCGTCTGGATCGCCACGGCCACTCTGTGGCCTCGCGATGACGATCAATCGTTGGCGTTCTGAGTAGGGCTCACATGTTCGATCTCACCGGCAAGGCGGCGCTTGTCACCGGCGCCTCGGGCGGCATCGGCGGCGCGATCGCGCGCACGCTCCATGCTGCCGGCGCCCAAGTGATGCTGAGCGGCACGCGGCAGGCGGCGCTCGATCTGCTGGCCGCAGAGCTCGGCGAGCGCGCCTTCGTCGCGGTTTCGGATCTCGGCGATCCGGCGGCGGCGGACGCTCTCGTCAAAGGCGCCGAAGAGCGCATGGGCGCGCTCGATATCCTCGTCAACAACGCCGGCCTCACGCGCGACATGCTGGCGATGCGTTTGAAAGACGAGGATTGGCAGAAGGTGATCGATGTCGACCTGACCGCCGCCTTTCGTCTGGCGCGCGCGGCCTTGCGCGGCATGGTGCGGCGACGCTGGGGGCGCATCGTGTCGATCACCTCGGTGGTCGGGACGACGGGCAATCCGGGCCAGGCGAATTACGCCGCCGCCAAGGCCGGGCTCGTCGGCATGTCGAAAGCGCTCGCGGCCGAAGTCGCGCAACGCGGCGTTACCGTCAACTGCGTCGCGCCCGGCTTCATCGCGACGGCGATGACCGACGTGCTCAACGCGGAACAAAAAGCGCGCATCGCGCAGGCGATCCCGATGGGTCGAGTCGGCACGGCCGACGAGGTCGCCGCCGGCGTGCTGTTCGTCGCCAGCGACGAGGCGCGCTACATCACCGGCCAAACCTTGCACATCAACGGCGGGTTGGCCATGATCTAGTCGTCAGGGTTGAACCTGACGACCGGTTACGTTGGCTGGACCTTGAGGGAGCGATTCGCCATATTCCATTGGCACTTACGGCGGCTTGCCGTTGCCGCGCGGTCAAGGCAGACTTGACCGCCGGGCTTGACCAAAGAAGAGCGATGGCATAGTACCGTCACCGTTTTCCGCCAGGCCGTCGCCGTTGCGGACCATCAGCCAAGATTTGCGCGTCAATTTTGTCGAGGAACGAGTGATGAGCGATGTCGCCGAGCGGGTAAAGAAGATCGTCGTTGAGCACCTGGGCGTCGACGAGGCCAAGGTCACCGACAATGCCAGCTTCATCGACGATCTGGGCGCCGACAGTCTCGATACGGTCGAGTTGGTGATGGCGTTCGAGGAGGAATTCGGCTGCGAGATTCCCGACGATGCCGCCGAGAAGATCGTCACCGTGAAAGACGCCGTCCAGTTTATCGAAGCCCACCCTTCCTGATTACCGCACCCCTATGAGACGGGTCGTCGTTACCGGTCTCGGTCTGGTCACGCCTTTGGGCGTCGGCTGCGAGCATGTTTGGAAGCGCCTGATCAATGGCGAATCCGGCATCCGCGCCATTCAAAGCTTCGATGTCTCCGATCTGCCGGCGAAGATCGCGGGCCAGGTGCCGCGCGGCGAGACCGCGGCGGGCAATTTCAATGCCGACGATTGGGTCCCGCCCAAGGACCAGCGCAAGATGGACGATTTCATCATCTTCGCGCTCGGCGCGGCGGAACAGGCGGTCGCCGATTCGGGCTGGAAGCCGACCGACGAGGAATCGTTGGAGCGCACCGGGGTGATGATCGGCTCGGGCATTGGCGGCTTGCCGCAAATTTCCGAGACCTCGCTGACCCTTTTCGAGAAGGGGCCGCGCCGCGTCTCGCCGTTCTTCATTCCGTCCTGCCTTATCAACCTCGCTTCAGGCCAGGTCTCGATCAAATACGGCTTTAAAGGTCCCAACCATGCCGTGGTAACGGCGTGCTCGACGGGTGCGCATGCGATCGGCGACGCGGCGCGCATCATCCAATGGGAAGACGCC
>DATGLO010000351.1:0-3923 GCA_035294105.1 Allostellaceae bacterium | reverse complement strand
TCCCGACAACGGCGACTTCTCGTTCGACAGCAACGTCCTGACGGCGGCCGACGATGCCAAACAAGGCAAGCCGCGGCTCCTGGGCGTCGATAATCCCGTCGTGGTGCCTGTCGGCGCGGTGGTACGCGTCCTCATCACCGGCACCGACGTGATCCATAGCTGGTATCTGCCGCCGGCGGGCGTGCAGGAATACGCCTTGCCCGGGCATGTCAACGAAAGCTGGTTCCAGTTCGAGCGCACCGGCACCTTCTTCGGCCAGTGCAACCAGATCTGCGGCATCAATCATCCGTTCATGCCGATCGAGGTCGATGTCGTCTCGAAGGACGATTTCAACAAATGGGTGGCGGCGGCGAAGCAGAAATTCGCCAAGACCAATACGCCGGCGGCGGCCGGCGTGACCCTGGCCGCGGTTCAGTGAGCGGCGCGATCGAACGGCGATCGGTCGGCGATCGGTCGAACAGTCAATTCAGGTATTTCGCGAGGAGCGAGCGATGACCACCGATACCCACGCGCATGGCGGCTACGGCCACGGGCACGAGGCGGGACACGAGCACGTCCCGGCCTTCTGGACGCGCTGGCTCGCCTCGACGAACCATAAGGACATCGGCACGCTCTACATCATCTTCGCGATCACCGCGGGCATCATCGGCGGCGCCTTCTCGATCATCATGCGCTACAACCTGATGCGCCCCGGCGACGTACTCTTCGGCAACGACCATCAGCTCTACAACGTCATCATCACCGCGCACGGGCTGGTGATGGTGTTCTTCCTCGTCATGCCGGCGCTGATCGGCGGCTTCGGCAACTGGTTCGTGCCGCTGATGATCGGCGCGCCCGATATGGCGTTCCCGCGCATGAACAACATCAGCTTCTGGCTGCTGGTGCCGTCCTTCATCCTGCTGATCAGCCAGGCCTTCATCGGCGACGGCGCCGGCGTCGGCTGGACGGTCTATCCGCCGCTCTCCTCGAAGATCGGCCATCCCGGACCCTCGGTCGACATGGTGATCTTCTCGCTCCACTTGGCGGGCGCCTCGTCGATCATGGGCGCGATCAACTTCATCACCACGATCTTCAACATGCGCGCGCCGGGCATGACCCTGCACAAGATGCCGCTTTTCGTTTGGTCGATCCTGGTGACGGCGTTCCTGCTGCTGTTGTCGCTGCCGGTGCTCGCCGGCGCGATCACCATGCTGCTGACCGATCGCAATTTCGGCACCACCTTCTTCGATCCGGCCGGCGGCGGCGATCCGCTGCTGTTCCTCAACCTGTTCTGGTTCTTCGGCCACCCCGAAGTGTACATCATGATTTTGCCGGCCTTCGGCATCATCAGCCAGGTGATCTCGACTTTCTCGAAGAAGCCGATCTTCGGCTATCTCGGCATGGCCTATGCGATGGTCTCGATCGGCGTGATCGGCTTCGTCGTCTGGGCGCACCACATGTTCACGACCGGCATCAACGTCGACACCCAAGCCTATTTCACCGCCGCGACCATGGTGATCGCGGTGCCGACCGGCGTGAAGATCTTCTCGTGGATCGCGACGATGTGGGAGGGCTCGATCGAGTTCAAGACGCCGATGCTGTGGGCGATCGGCTTCCTCTTCCTCTTCACGGTCGGAGGCGTCACCGGCGTCGTGCTGGCGAATGCCGGCGTCGATCACTATCTCCACAACACCTATTACGTCGTGGCGCATTTCCACTACGTGCTGTCGCTCGGCGCGGTGTTCGGACTCTTCGCCGGCTTCTATTACTGGATCGGCAAGATGTGCGGCCGGCAATACAACGAGGCGCTCGGCCAGATTCATTTCTGGACGACCTTTATCGGCGTCAACCTGACCTTCTTCCCGATGCACTTCCTCGGCCTCGCCGGCATGCCGCGGCGCATCAGCGACTATCCCGACGCCTTCGCCGGCTGGAACATGGTCGCCTCGATCGGCTCGTTCATCTCGGGCGCCGCGACCCTGCTCTTCGTCTACATCGTCTTCGACACGCTGTTCCGCGGCAAGCGCGTCGGCGCGAATTACTGGGGCGAGGGCGCGACGACCTTGGAGTGGACGCTGCCGTCGCCGCCGCCCTTCCATTCCTACGACGAGTTGCCGGTCATCGCCTCCTCGCCGGCGCATCACTGACGGGCGCCCAGGGAGCGGTCGTGGCCGATCTTTCCGCCAGCCTCACCGGCGCCAGCGCCGCGCTTCCCGCGCGGCCCGCGGCCGAAACGGCGGCCGCCGGTCCGGGCGCCGTCGGCAGTGTCGGCGATTACATCGCGCTGCTCAAACCGCGGGTGATGTCGCTGGTGGTCTTCACCGGCTGGGCCGGGCTCTATCTCGCGCCGGGGCATCTCAACCCCGTGCTCGGCGCGGTCGCGGTGCTGTGCATAGCAGTCGCCGCCGGCGCCGCGGGCGCGATCAACATGTGGTACGACCGCGACATCGACGCGCTGATGGAGCGGACGAAGGACCGGCCGCTTCCCGCCAAGCGCATGGCGCCGGCCGATGCGCTCGGCTTCGGCGTGGTACTCGGCGTCGGGGCGGTGGTGATGATGGCGCTCGCGCTCAACGTCGTCGCGGCGATCCTCCTTGCCATCACCATCGGGTTCTACGTTTTCATTTATACGATCTGGCTGAAGCGCCGCACGCCGCAGAACATCGTCATCGGCGGCGCCGCCGGCGCGTTCCCGCCGATCGTCGGCTGGGCGGCGGTGACCGGGCAGATCGGCCTGCCGGCGCTCGCGCTTTTCGCGCTGATCTTCTTCTGGACGCCGCCGCATTTCTGGGCGCTGTCGCTTTATCGCACCGGCGATTACGCCAAGGCCGGCGTGCCGATGCTGCCGGTCGTCGCAGGCGCGAGCGAGACCAAGAAGCAGATGCTGCTCTACACCATCGCGCTGTGGCCGGTGGCGCTGGCGCCGACCTTGCTCCACGCGGCGAGCTGGTTCTACGGCGTGCCGGCGCTCGCGATATCGGCCGGCTTCACGCTTTGCTCGGTGAGGGTGATGCGCGATCCGGACATCTCATCCGAGAAGCCGGGCGCGGCGAAGCAGATGTTTCATTTCTCGCTGCTCTATCTCTTCCTCCTCTTCGCATTGCTGGTGGCCGATCGCGCGCTCGGCTTCTCGGTGGCATCGTGAGCTGGGCGCGCCCGGTGGATCCGCTCGAGAAGCAGCGCCGCGCCAAGAACTGGGCGCTGCTCGCCGTGCTTGTCGGCGTTGCCGTGCTGCTCTTCGTCGTGACCATCGTGCGCTTGCAGGGCCTGCATCAATGAGCGCCGGCATCGCGCGGCGCAAAGGCCTGACCGCGGGCGCGCTCGTCGGCGTGGTCGTTGCGATGGGTGTCGTCGTGGCGTTCTCGGCGCCGCTCTATCGTCTCTTCTGCGCCGCGACCGGCTATAACGGCACGACGCAGCGCGCCAGCCAGGCGGCGAGCCTCGTCGACAAAAACCGCACCATCACGGTGCGCTTCGATGCGACGGTCGCGCCCGGCCTCGATTGGGAATTCCATCCCGAGCAGCCTTCCGTCGATGTTCATCCCGGCGAGACCAAGGTCATCAAGTACAAGGCCTTCAACATGAGCCGCGAGCCGGTCACTGGCACGGCGACCTTCAACGTCACGCCCGCGAAGGCCGGCCTCTATTTCGACAAGCTGCAATGCTTCTGCTTCTCGGCGCAGCATCTGGCGCCCGGCGAGGCCGCCGATCTTGCCGTGCAGTTCTTCGTCGATCCCGACATCGCCCAGGACCGCAACGACGACGACGTCGACACCATCACTTTGAGCTACACCATGTTCCGTTCCAAGGACGGAACGCCGCCCGTCCAATCATCCGCGCTGGCGACCCAGCTTTCCAGCAATTGAGCCATCGAGAGCACCCATGACCGTTGAACCGCTCGAGCCCGAACACTTCGACTATCACGGCCATCACCATCCCTATCA
>DATGLO010000350.1:0-3178 GCA_035294105.1 Allostellaceae bacterium | reverse complement strand
CCTGGATGTCGGGCGTATGGCAATCCATGCAATGGCCGAGGCCGCTCGCGAGATAGCGGCCATAAGCCAGATGGTCGGTGCGCGGAATGTCGGGGTTGTGCGTAACGACCGGCCCATAAGATTTCGGCAGCGGAATCTTGTAGGTCGATTTCTCGACGGCGCGATGGATCGGCTTCACCGAGCGCAGATAGGCGACGATCGCCTTCACATCGGTATCCGACATGCCCGGTGTCGCCGGCGTGCCGTGATAGAACGGGATCGGCATCGGCGGACCGATGATCGTGCCGTCAGGCTTCTTGCCGTTGCGGATCGCATTGACGATCTGGTCGTCGGTCCAATTGCCGATGCCCGTTTCTTTATCGGGCGTGATGTTGCCCGGCACGGCGTGGAAGACCGGCGAATCGATCGGATCGCCGCCCGAGAGCTCCATATCGGCAATGGCTTTGCCATCGGGCCCTTTGGGCGTGTGGCAATTGCCGCAAGCGACAATGGTGTGCATCAGATAGGTGCCGCGCTCGAGCGGCGTTTCGGCAAAGCTCGCGGATGTTGCGAGCAATGCCGCGACCCCGAACGAGAGCGCAGCAACATAGCGCGCTGTCCGAACCCCCATTTATCCCTCCCCGATTGGCTGACCGGTTTTCTATCACAGCGGGAAACACTCGGCTACCGCAGCAATTTGTGCACAGTGCAAGTTGAACAAAACGGCCGGCTGGTCCGTTGTCACGGCAGAGGGATGAGAGCGGTTGCTGCGTCCTATCTTTTCGGGACGGCCGCACAAGATCATCCGGGGAGATCGCAAGATGCGCGGATTGTTGAGGGTTCTGCTGGTTGGCGCGATCGCGCTCGGTCTCGGCGGTTGTGTCGCCTATCCGGCGGGCTATCCCTATTATTACGGCGGCTACGGCTATTACCCTTACTATTACGGACCGCCCGCCGGCGTTTATATCGGCGGTGGGTGGGGCTGGCACCACCACGACTGGCGCTGACGCGCGCCTCACCTTTTGCGTGCGACGACGTGGAAAATATGCCAGTGCTTCGCTTCGCCGCGCGGCGTGACTGAATCGGTTTCTTCCTCTTCGAACAACTCGATCGCATAGGCGGCGAAGAGGCCGCGCGCGGCCGCTTCGTCATGTATCGTCACCGGCAGGCCATGCTGTCCGCGCTGCGCCCAGCTATCGCGCGGACCGTAGAGCTGCCCGGCGAAGCGGCCGCCCGAAACCAGCGAGGCTGTGATTGTTCGCCACAGCGCCGCGAAGGCTTCGGGCGGGCAAGAGGGGAGTGCGAAGCTCGAATTAGCGAGTTCGACAGTGCCCCATTCCGCTTCCTCGAATTTCGCGCAGCGCGCATCGAGCCGCGCATCCTTTGGCAGATCGGCGCGTGCGCGCAGCCGCTCGATCGCAGCCGGCTCGGAATCGATCGCGATGACCGACCATTGGCGCCGCAGCAATTCGATCGCGTCGCGCCCGTCGCCGCAGCCGAGATCGACCGCGCGCCCGCATCGATTTTCGGCAGCGAAACGATCCAGCGCGAACAGCAAGGTCGGTCGCGGCGGCCGCCCTTCCGTCGCCTGGTAGTAGCGCAGCCATCCTCCATCGGACGGCGGATGCGGCGGTGCCGCTGTCGGCGGATTTGACACGGCGCCTCCTTGAGCAACGGAATCGGGCGGCATTTCGGCTCTCGCCGCGCTGGCGCGATGCTTGCAAGTCCTGCGGCGAAGCGCAAGAGCGCGAGAGGAGGAGATGAGAGCGTTCGTCATCACGCTGCTGATCGTGGCGGCGCCGATCTATTTCGGTGCGACGATGTTTGGCGGCTCCGGACTGAGCCTCGGCGATTTTTCAAGTTTCAGCGATGTTCGCCGGCAAATCGCCGCCAGCGATTTCGCGCATAACGCCATGATCGATGCGCGCGATTACGCGGCCGCTCATCCCGGCCTTGTCGAAGGACTGAAGGCGCACCGCGCCGAGATCAAGGAATTCCGCGACCGGCTGTGCTCCATGGTGAGTTGCTAGCCGCGGGCACGGCTCTCGGTTAACGGCACCTTAACGATAACCCCGGACAATCGGCTGAGGATCGCAACCCTCGCTTCCGGGGTACGGCGCCATGGGCGCATCAATGGCCGGTTTGCAGCTTCATCAAGACGTATTGCCGCTGCGCTTGCGTGAGCCTGGTCTCGAAGATCGCGACCTGGTTGGCTTGCGCATTCGGCACGCCCAGTCGAGCCGCCTCGCCATAGAGGAAGTAGGCGGCAAGCGGATCGGCCGGCGCCCCGAGCCCGTAGAGCTTGCACCAGGCCAGCGCCTCGACCGCCCGCGGCTCTTTATTGCCGGCATGCTCTTCCAGCAGTTGCATATCCGCCGGCGTGACTCTTTGCACGCGAATGTCGGCGATTACCGAGTCCATCGTCGGCCCGATATGGGGCGGCGGCGGTGGCGGCGCGGGCGGCGGCACGTCGGCTTCGCCGGGACAGCTCGCATCGCCTTTGGTCAAGCAATGATAGGCGCCGTCGAGATCGTAGAATTGCGCGGGCGCGGGCGCCGCGATGGCGATGAAACACAAGCCGAGGCTTGACGAGAAAAGGACCGTGCGGACATGCATCGCCGCCATCATAACCTAAAGCTGCTCCCGCGAGCTGCGGCGATTGCGATCGTCTTCGCGCTCACCGCCTGCGCGCCTTACACGCGACCGGATCCGCCCGGTTTTCTCGGCGCGCTGATCGATCGGGCGCCGCCGCCCGCCCTCGTCAAAGCGAGCAGCGGCTATCCGAACCCGCTCGCGCAACCGACGCCGCCGCTTCTCAGCGCGGATATGGCCGATCGGATCGTCGCCGATCCGTTGCGCGCCGCGCTCAGCCCCGAAGCGCGGCTCAGCCTTGCCGAGGCGAGCGAGCGCGCCACCAGCGCCGACACCGGCGCCACCGTCTTGTGGCGGAGCGCGGACGCCGGCGGCGCCGTCGTTCCGGCGCGCGACGCCTATCGCTCGCATCGCGGCGAGATTTGCCGCGATCTGCAACAGCAGATTCAGACGGCGGACGGACCGTCCGTCTCCCAGGTCACGCTGTGCTATCACGATCTCGGCGACGGCCGGATCCTCTGGCTCCCCGGTTCGCCGGACTGAGCCGACGCTCCTGTTGCGCCTGAACGGCCTCCGGCATATCACCCCCGGGGCATGAGCGCGCTTT
>DATGLO010000349.1:0-4719 GCA_035294105.1 Allostellaceae bacterium | reverse complement strand
GGTCCGGTCGGCGGCATCATCGCCTCGGCCGAGATCGGCCGCGCGCTCGGCTACAGCAATGTCGTCTCCTTCGACATGGGCGGCACCACCGCGAAAGCGAGCCTCGTGCGCGAAGGCGAGGCGACCATGGCCGAGGGCTATTACGTCGGCGGCTACGCTTCGGGCCATCCGGTGATGACGCCTGTCGTCGATGTCGTCGAGGTCGGCGCCGGCGGCGGATCGATCGCCTCGATCGACGATGTCGGCGCGCTGAAGGTCGGCCCGCAAAGCTCGGGCGCCGAGCCCGGCCCGATCTGCTACGGCCGCGGCGGCACCGAGCCGACAATCACCGACGCCAATGTCATCCTCGGCCGCATCGGTGCGCATGACTTCCTCGGCGGCGAGATGGCGCTCGACGTGGCCGCGGCCACCAAAGGCACGATCGAGAAGATCGGCAAGCCGCTCAACATGAGCGCCGAAGAAGCCTCGCGCGCGATCGTCCAGATCGCCATCGCCAAGATGTCTTTGGCGGTGCGCGAAGTCTCGGTCGAGAAAGGCTACGATCCGCGCGATTTCGTGCTTGTCGCTTCGGGCGGCGGCGGCCCGCCGCATGCCGTCGCGATCGCGCGCGAGCTCTTCATCCCGATCGTGATCATTCCGCGCTTCCCGGCGCATTTCTCGGCCGTCGGCATGTTGATGGCCGACGAGCGCCACGATCTCGTGCGTACCTATCTCGCCGAGCTCGGCGCGGCGGATTTCAAGGTCGTGCGCGGCATCACCGAAGAGCTCACCGCCGAGGCCTACAAGCTCCTCGGCCGCAAGGACAACGTCAACCTGCAGGTGCTCTTCGATCTGCGCTATGTCGGCCAGGAATTCACCCTGCCGGTGCCCGTCTCGGCGGAGCAACTCGCCAAGGCCGATCGCCATGCGATCCGCGCCGCTTTCGACGAGCTGCACGAGCAGCGCTATGCGCATCACGCGACCGACGAGCCGGTCGAGATCATCAATGTGCGTCTCGTCGCGCTCGGCCGCCGCTCGAAGCTTGCGCTGCCGGCGTTGTCGCGCGAGGGCACGCTGGCGCCCCGCGAGAAGCGACCGGTGCTGTTCGACCAAGGCGGGCCGGTCGATTGCCCGGTCTACGATCGCTTGAAGCTGAAGCCCGGCGACAAGTTCGACGGCCCGGCGCTGGTCAGCGAATATGCCTCGACCACGGTCATCCATCCCGGCGACAAGGTTGCCGTGGCGGATACCGGCGAACTCATCATCACCGTGGGACACGCAAAATGACGACGAAACTCGATCCCGTCACCCTCGAGGTCGTGCGCAGCGCGCTGCCGGCAATCGCTACCGAAATGGCGGCCGATCTCCATCGCACCTCCTACAACATGATGATCTACGAGGTGCGCGATTTCTGCACGGCGCTGCTATTGCCGGACTCTCGTCTTGTCTCCCAGAACGTGGGCGGCGTTTCGCATTTCGTCGCCGATCTCGGCGCCATCATCGAAGACGCGGTGCAGCGCTATGGCCTCGCGGGCTTCAAGCCCGAAGACGTGATCATCACCAATCATCAGGCGGTGGCCGGCCAGCACCTCAACAACATCGTCATCTACATGCCCTACTTCTTCAGGGGCGAGCTGTTGATGTTCTCGATGGTGCGCGCGCATTGGATCGATATCGGCGGCATGAGCACCGGTTTCGGCGCCGGCGCCGAGGTTGTCGATCCCTGGCAAGAGGGCCTGCAGCTCGACCAGCTCAAGATTTACGAGGGCGGCAAGGTCAACGAAGTCCTCTTGAAGGTCATTCGCGACAACATCCGTTTCCCGGATTCCTCCTTGGGCGACATGCGCGCGCAGATGGCGGCGTGTCGCCTCGCGCATCGCCGCCTCGACGAGCTTTTCGAGAAGTTCGGCAAAGAGACGATGCTCGAAGCGATCGAGCACATCTTCAAAGAAACCGAGATGAAATGCCGCCGTACCGTTTCGGCTTTCCCCTCGGGCGTCTACGAGGCCGAATCGTTCCTCGACGACGACGGCATCAGCAAGGAGCCGGTGCGCATCCACGCCAAGGTCACGATCGACCAGGCGACGGGCAGCATGACCATCGACCTGTCGGGCTGCTCCAAAGCGCGCAAGGCCGGCATCAATTCGCGCACCCTCGCCGGCGCGCGCGTCGCTTACAAGTCGCTGACGGCGCCGCTCGATCCGGTGAACGAGGGCTCCTTCGCCGCGCTGAAGCACATCATTCCCGAAGGCAACATCATGATGGCGCAATATCCGGCGCCGATGGCCGGCTGGAGCACCATCATCCCGACGGTGGTCGACGTCATCGCCAAGGCTTTGGCGGCGGGCGCCAAGGACAAAATTCCGGCGGCGCATCTCGGCACGCTCGGCGCTGCGGTCGTGTTCTTCGGGCGCAATCCCAAGACCGGCAAGGCCTTCGTCGTCCAGAGCATCGAGGGCGGCGGCTGGGGCGGCCGTCCGACCGAGGACGGCGAGAGCGCTTCGGTCTCCGTCTGCCAGGGCGATGTGCGCAACGGCAGCATCGAAGCGATCGAGATGAAGACGCCGGTGCTGATCGAGAGCCGCGGCATGCGCGCCGATAGCGGCGGCCCGGGTAAGTTCCGCGGCGGTCTCGGCCTCGACGTGCGCGTGCGCAATTTCGTCGAAGGGCGCTGGAACATGCATGCGCCGGCGCGCATCCATAATCCGCCCTGGGGTCTTTGGGGCGGCAAGCCGGGCAATTCCAGCCATTACCTCATCAAGATGCCGGGCGAGAACGCCTTCAGCGAGAAGGAAGCCAATCGCCTGCCGGTGCCGCCCGAAACCGAGGTGGTCGTGCGCAGCAACGGCGGCGGCGGCTGGGGCGATCCTATGGAGCGCGATCCCGAGCGCGTGCGCAGCGACGTGATCGAGGGCTATGTCACCCTCGATCACGCCAAGAGCGATTACGGCGTCGTGCTTAATCCGAAAGATTTCTCGATCGATCAAGCGGCGACGGGCAAGCTGCGCGCTGAGAAGCGCGCCGGCGCGGCCGCCTAAAAAAAGTCTCGACCGCGGCCGGCGGCGCGAGAGCGGCACCGGCCGCGGGAACGGGGAGGCAGGATGCGTTTCGACCGATTTATCGGCGGCGGCGTTGGCGCGGCCGCGATTGTCGCGCTTGGCGTACTGCTGCTTGGCGGGCGCGTGGCCGCCGCACAGGACATGCTGCGCGTCGGCAAGGGCTTCCCGTCGCTGTTCCAGTTCACACCGCTCGATGTCGGCGTTGCAGAAGGCATCTTCAAAAGGCACGGGCTCGACGTGCAGATCTCGGCCTTCGCCGGCGACGCCAAGCTGCAGCAGGCCTTCGCCGCGGGCGCGATCGATCTCGGCGTCGGCTCGGGCCCGGGCATGGCGTTCATCGCCAAAGGCTCGCCGACTTTGGGCGTCGCCGAGGAAGCCGGCCGGCCGCTCGGCATCACGCTCTGCGCCCTCGCCAGCGGCCCGATCAAGGCGATCGGCGATTTGCAAGGCAAGACGGTCAGCATTTCGAGCGTCGGTTCGCAAACCGAATGGATGGTGCGCGAGCTGTCGCGGCGCCAGGGCTGGGGGCCCGACGGCATCAAGATGGCGGCGCTCGGCGATGTGCCGGCGCAGCTCTCGGCCCTGCGGACGCATCAGGTCGATGCCGTGCCTTTCGATATCACGACGGCCTATCAGCTCGACGCTACCGGCGAGGTGCGCATCCTTTTGAAATTCGGCGACATCGTGAAGGACTACGTCAACCACGTGATCTTCGCATCGAACGACGTGATCGCGAAGCGCCCCGACGACGTGAAAAAATTCCTCGCCGCCTGGTTCGAGACGATCGCCTTCGTCAAGCACAACAAGGCAGAGACCGTACGTATAGCGAGCGACGTGCTGAAGATACCGCCGGCGATCGTCGGCAAGGTCTATGACGAGACCATGCCGATGCTGTCGGATACCGGCCGCTTCGATCCGAAAGGCCTGGCGGTATTGCGCCAGTCCTTTGTCGATATGAAGATGCTGCCCACCGCGCCCGACATGTCGGCGCTCTATACCGAAAAATTCCTGCCCGGTGCGTCATGAAGGGAGAAGCTTCGATGGTTTGCGTTTGCTTGCCGGCACGGCGGATTGTCGGCCTGGTCCTCGGCGCGGCGCTCGTGCTCGCGCTCGGCCATGCCGCGTTGGCGCAAGACAAGCTGCGGGTCGGCAAGTCGCAGGCGGATGCGTTCTCCTTCGTGCCGCTCGATATCGGCATCGAGCAGGGCTTCTATAAAAAGCGCGGCCTCGAGGTCGAGGAATCGGGCTTCGCCGGCGACGCCAAGCTGCAGCAGGCGATCGCCGCCGACGCGGTCGATGTCGGCATCGGCTCCGGGCCGGCGCTCGCTTTCGTCGCCAAGGGCAATCCCGAGAAAGGCATCGCCGCGATGGCGAACCAGCCGCTGCTCTTGGCGCTCAGCGTGCAGCAGGATGGGCCGATCAAGACGGTTGCCGAGTTGAAGGGCAAAACGATCAGCGTGTCGACCGCCGGCTCGCTGACCGAATGGCTGGTGCGCGAGACCTCGCGCCAGCAGGGCTGGGGCCCCGATGGCATCAAGATCGCCTATCTCGGCTCGAATTCGTCGCAGATCGCGGCGATGCGCAGCCGCAATGTCGACGGCTTCGTCGCCGACATGGCTTTGGCGTACAAGCTCGAAGACGAAAACGTCAGCCGCATCCTGGTGCGCTTTGGCAACATCGT
>DATGLO010000348.1:0-3367 GCA_035294105.1 Allostellaceae bacterium | reverse complement strand
CGTTCGCGGCCGTGCCGGTGCCGTGCGCGTTGACGTAATCGACCTCTTCGGGCGCGAGCGCCGCATCCTTGAGGCAAGCCTCGATCGCCCCTGAGGCGCCGTCGAGCGCCGGCATCACGATGTCGCTCGCGTCCGACGTGGTGCCGAAACCGATGATCTCGGCAAGAACTTCCGCGCCACGCCTCATCGCAGCGTCATAGGTCTCGAGCACCATCACCGCGGCGCCTTCGCCCAGCACCATGCCTTTGCGACCGAGGGAGAAAGGTCGGCATGTATCGGGCGCCATCACGCGCAAGGCTTCCCAGCCGCGGATCGTGCCGAAGGTGAAGACCGCCTCGGTGCCGCCGGTCACCGCTGCCTCGCTCATCCCCGAGCGCACCATCTGGAAAGCGACGCCGATCGCGTGATTGGCCGAGGAGCAGGCGCTCGCCACGGCGAAGGACGGGCCGGTGATTCCATGCTCCATGGTGATGTGGCAACACGGGGCGTTGATCATCAGCCTCGGTATGGTCAGCGGGTGGCAGCGCTTCGCGCCCTGGAGATAGAGCCGCTGATAATTCTCGTCCTGGGTTCCCTGCCCGCCGACACCCGAGCCGATGATCGTCGCCGTCCGGGCACCGAGCCCGGCGCGGAACTCGATGCCGCTCTGCGCCACGGCCTCGCGCGCCGCGACGAGGCAGAGCTGCGTACAGCGATCGTAGAGCGGCAGCTTGTTCTCTTCGAAATGAGCAAGCGGGTCGAAATCGGGCACCTGAGCGCCGATCTTAGTGATCAGCCCGTCGGTATTGAAAAGGTCGATGGCGCCGATTGCGGCCTTGCCCGCCCTCAGCGAAGCGGAAAATTCGGCGATGTTCTTGCCGAGCGAGGCACAGACGCCGAGGCCCGTGACGACAACGCGATTCATGGGGCAAATCTCATCAGCGAACAGCGCCGCGATCGGAGCAGCTCAAGCCGCCGAACCCTTTTGCTCGTGGACGAGCTTGGCAACCGCGTCGATCACGTCGCCTGCGGTAGTGAAGTTGATGCCGGCGGTCGTCGCTTCGTTGGCGTTGTAGGGGATCTCGATGTTGAATTTCTCTTCGAGCGCGAAGATCAGCTCGATCGTGTCGAGCGATTCGAGGTTGAGATCGGCCAGTTCGGTATCGCGCGTGACCTTCGTCGGCTCGACCTTGGCCTGTTTCGCGATCACTTCGAGAACGGCACTCGCAACATCCGCCATAACCGGTTTTCCCTGTCGGCCCCCCGGCTCTGCCTAGCACAGAAGCCGCGCTTGCGACACTCCTATTCGCCGCGCTACTCGGCCGGGGCCAGCGCTTCCGGCGCCGGCCGCTCGCGCGGCAAGAAAAGCGCCGTCCCCGCTACCAGAGCCGCCAACAGGCCGAGGATCGCGAACAGCCAGACGAAATCCCGCGTGCGATCGTAGACGACCGCGACCAGTGGCACGCCGAGCGCGCTGACGCCCAGCGATAAGAGAAATTTCGCCCCGAAAGCGGTCGCACGCCAGCGCGACGGCGTGTAATGCGCGAGCAGCGCGTTCTCCGTCGGAGTCGAGATCGCGATCAGGCTGAAGCAGAACAGCGCGGCGGCAAAAAGCGGCATCGCGAAGAGCCGGGTTGCCAGGAACAGCACCGGCACCTCGATCGCCCAACACATGACGTAGATGCGTTTCATCGAGAACCGGTCTGCCGCCATGCCCCCGAAATATTGAAACGCCGCCGACAGCGCGAAAACGAGGCTCACCATGCCGCCCGTCCCAATGAGCCCGCCGGCGGTCAGATCGGCAAGGCGGATCTCGAATAGTTTCGGCAGGACGCTGGTCAAAGCCTGAAAAACGATGCCGGTCGAGAGCATTGTGACCGAGAGCAGCGCGAAAGCACGGCGGACGTCGCCGCTCGCCGGCTCGGCTTGCGGCTTCACATCGGTTTTCGCCGCGACGACGCTGCCGCCGCGGACCAGGACCAGCAAAGCCGCGCCGAGCAAGAGGCAAATCGCGCCCGGCACGAGGAACGCTGCGCGCCAGCCGTAGAACGACGACAGCGCTGCGGCGGCGATCGGACCGGCGCCGACGCCGAGGCTGCCGAAAATCCCGTTCCAGCCGAGCATGCGGCCGCGGTTCTCGGCATGGCGGACGAGCCACGCCGTACCGACCGGGTGATAGATCGCGCCGAAGAAGCCGATCGCGGCTAAGCCACCGGTAATGCCGACGGGTCCCTGTGCGAGGCCGGTCGCGAGTCCGGCCGCGCCGCTGCCCATAAAGAACAGCACCATCATATGCTCGGCGCTCCAGCGGTCGCCCAGCCAGCCGGCCGGCAAGGCGGCAAGCCCGTAAAGCACCAGGCCGGGCACCGACAGCCACATCAATGTGCCATAGCCGAGCTTCAACTGCATCTCGAGGGTCAGAACGACCGTCGGATAGAGCAGCATCATCAGATGCGTCAGCGTATGCCCGATATTGGCGAAAAAGATCGCCCAGCGGACGGAAGACTTGGTCATGAAGGCAATTTAGCGGGTCATGAAGGCTATGACACCGGCCGGCGCTCTCTATCGGTACCGCAACGACGATCAGATCGGATCCAGCAACTGCTTCGGATCGCCGCCGGTCTCGCGTACCACCCATTCGAGGAAATCGCGATTGCCGTCGACGACTGGCAAGGCCTCGATGCATGGGCAATCGTAGGAATGCAGCGCCCTGACGCGCTCGATCAGGCTTTCGAGCTTCATCTCGGTGGTCTTGAGGATGAGGATGGCCTCGCTCGCCTCTTCGAGCTGGTCCTGCCAGCGGAAGATCGAGGTCGCGCCGGGCAGGATATTGGCGCAGGCGGCGAGCTTTTCCTCCACCAGCTGCCGGCCGAGCTTTTTCGCCTCCTCGGCATCGGCCGCTGTCACATAAACGAACATCACCGGCATATATCCTCTCTTTCGCGACTCGAGAGGCTTGGCGAGTCGGCCTCGACGGTTTAGCATGATTGAAGGGAGGAATTCGCATGAACGTTGTGGCAGAAGCCCGGCGTACCCATTCGCCTACCCCGACGCAGCGGCTATGGCTGCGCCGCGGCATCGATCAGCCTGGCGGTAAGCTTCCCCTCTTCGACGAGTTCGGCCAGCATATCGATCCGCGAACCGTCCTCACCTGCATTGAGCGGGGCTGGGCCGAACCGTGGTATCGCAATCCGCTGAAGCCGGAATGGATGGTTTGCAAGCTGACCGCGCTCGGCCGCGCCGTCGCGATCCGCGGATCGAGCCTCGAACTTGTTTATTCAAAATAGCAAATAATTTCTATAGAAGATTGTTTTTATAACAAATTAGTCGTTC
This sequence comes from Allostellaceae bacterium, assembly GCA_035294105.1. GTDB lineage: Bacteria > Pseudomonadota > Alphaproteobacteria > ATCC43930 > CGMCC-115725 > CAIKMD01. The sequence continues at coordinate 55 of DATGLO010000348.1, read as the reverse complement.
GTGAAGAATCCGACTTTTCAGGGGGAATGAGGGATTTGGCGCGGTGAGAGCGCAG
>DATGLO010000347.1:0-2669 GCA_035294105.1 Allostellaceae bacterium | reverse complement strand
AATTGCGGCCTCACCGAGATGCGCATCGTCAAGCCCCGCGACGGCTGGCCCAACCCGAAGGCGATATCGGCCGCGAGCGGCGCCGATGTCGTTCTCGATAAGGCGGTGCTGTTCGAGACCGTCGAAGAGGCGATCGCCGATCTGCAGCATGTCTATGCCACCACGGCGCGCGACCGCTACATGGTCAAGCGCATCGTCACGCCGCGCCGGGCGATGGCCGAGGTGCAGGGTTTCATCGCCGCCGGCGAGGCGAGCGGCATCCTCTTCGGTCCCGAGCGCATGGGCCTTATCAACGAGCATATCGCGCTCGCCGACACGGTGTTGAGCGTGCCGCTGAACCCGGCTTTCTCGTCGCTCAACCTCGCGCAAGCGGTGCTGCTGATCGGCTATGAGTGGTTCCAGCTCGGCGATACGACGCCCGCCGAGCGGGTCGCGCTCGGCCATTCGGTGCCGGCGAATAAAGAGCATCTCATCCGCTTCTTCGAGCATCTCGAGGAAGAGCTCGACCGTTCGGGCTTCATGCGCGATCCGGAAAAGCGGCCGTCGATGGTGCGCAACCTGCGCAATCTTTTCCAGCGCGCGCAATGCACGGAGCAGGAGCTCAGGACCTTGCATGGCGTCGTCACCTCATTCTGCGGCCCGCGCAAACGCAAGCCGAAGGCAGCGGAGTAATGCAACTCATTTACAAGATTCTCAGCGCGTCCGAATGGCAGGCGGCAGAGCGTGCCGGCGTCTTCAAGGGTGCCGGCATCGATCTCGACGACGGCTTCATCCATTTCTCGACCGCGGCGCAAGCAGCGGAGACCGCGGCGAAGCATTTCGCGGGGCAGGGCGATCTTGTCCTGGTCGCGGTCGATGCGGATAAGCTCGGCGCTGGGGTCAGATGGGAGGTCTCGCGCGGCGGGCAACTCTTTCCGCATCTCTACGGCGCACTCGCGACCAAGGACGTCGCCTGGACGAAACCGCTGCCCTTGGGCGCCGACGGCAAGCATGTCTTTCCGCAAATCGCCTAAACGCGAGCGATTCTTTGCCACAGTCGGGCGACAAGGTCCGCTGATGGTTCGGTTGTTTCTCTTTGCCCTGACCGCGGCGGCGCTCGCCGCCTGCACCCTGGGCGGGCCCTATGGCTACGGCTATGCCGTCAACGAGCGGCCGAGCCTCGCTCAGCTCGGCGTTAGCGCGAGCGACGCCGCCAACGCCTTCCGGCCCGCGCCGCTGCAACGGGCATCGGCGCCTTAATCCTTCGGAATCAGAGACTTGGCGCGGTTTTGCTTGACTCCCCCGCAAGCCGCCCTATAGTCCGCGCCTTCATTTCCGAGAACGTGGATAAAGGCGCTTTCGAGCGGTCCTCTATCCCGCACGGGGCGCGAGCCTCGGGCCTATCGGGACAACAACAGCGATCGGACGGTCATCATTCGCGATGAGCAGCAAACGCGCAGACTCTAAGTTCAAGATCAATCGCCGCCTCGGGGTCAATCTGTGGGGCCGCGCCAAATCCCCTCTCAATCGCCGCGATTACGGGCCCGGCCAGCACGGCCAGCGCCGCAAGAAGCCGTCCGACTTCGGCACGCAGTTGATGGCGAAGCAGAAGCTCAAAGGCTATTACGGCAATATCAGCGAGCGCCAATTCCGCCGTCTTTTCGCCGAGGCGCGGCGCCGCAAAGGCGACACCGCCGAGAATCTGATCGGCCTGCTCGAGCGCCGGCTCGACGCGGTGGTCTATCGCATGAAATTCGCGGTCAGCCCATTCGCCTCGCGCCAGCTCGTCAATCACGGCCACATCATGGTCAACGGCAAGCGCGTCAACATCAGCTCATATCTGGTGAAGGAAAACGATACCATCGAGGTGCGCGAGAAAGCCAAGCAGATGGCGGTGATCTTAGAGGCCTCGGCCTCGACCGAGCGCGACATCCCGGACTATCTCGAGGTCGATCAGGGCAAGATGAAGGGCAAGTTCCTGCGCACGCCCAAGCTTTCCGACGTGCCTTATCCGGTGTCGATGGAGCCCAACCTCGTCGTCGAATTCTATTCGCGCTGATTTCCGCGCGAGCGCCTTTTATCGAGGGCCCGGAGCGCACGGCTTCGGGCCTTTAATATTTGCGGCCGTCTTTATGGATGAACTGCCATTTGCCGTCGGCGCCGAGCGCGGCCTGTAGGTCGTCGGCAGGGTAGCTGCCTTCGTCGCCGGCCGTACGGTCGCCGATCTCGAGATAGACGACCTTGCTTGCGGTACGGTTGACGAGCTGATGCGCGATCCCGGCGGCGGCAAAGCCCGCGCACATTCCGGGCGAGAGCGCGACCTCGCCCCTGTCGGTGACGAGGGTTGGATTACCCTCAAGGATGTAGACGAACTCGTCTTGCTTGCTGTGCCGATGCAGCAACGCGGACTCGCCGCCGGGCAACAGGGTCGTGAGATTGACGCCGAAATTCTTGAGGCCGAAGAGATCTCCCAGCGGCCGTTTCTCGCGTTTCGCCATTCGGCTGAAGAACGGCTCGGGATAATTGGAAGGCTTGGTGCGCGGAGGCGCCGATAGCGCCGCGATGGCGATGGGCATGGCGGGAGATTCGTTGCTCATGACGCGCGCCTTAGCACCGTTGCCGTCGGGCCGTCGAGCGACAGGCCGAACACATCTTCGAGACCTTGTCGTCCCGCGTCGGTGATCTTGAGC
>DATGLO010000346.1:0-6461 GCA_035294105.1 Allostellaceae bacterium | reverse complement strand
TGCGCGACTACTATGCGGTTCCCGCCGATTTCCGCCAGTTTGCCCTCGCGCAATTCGCCGAAGTCGTGCCCCGCCTGATCGCCCAAGAGCCTTGCCTCGAGGCGATGCCCTTGCCCGAAGACGAGGCGATGGCGGATGACGCCGAATTCGCGGCCCGCACGATCTTTCCGTTTTTCGTTCGCCGCAAGTCTGCGCTGCTCGCGCATGCGGATACCGCCATTCTTTATCGCGCGCTCAACGACGATGTTGCCGCGTTTCTCCCGGCGACCTTGCCGCCGATGTTGCGGCTGCTCGCGGCTCGCCGCTGCCATATCGGTCAGCCGGTCGCCGTCCCGGACGGCCGAGGCGGCGTGCGCGGCGCGCTGCGCATCAGCGCGGGCGCGCGCGTCGTCTCCGAATCCTGGCGCGGCGACCCGCTCGTCGCGCGCGAGAATTTGCGCGGCGAGTTCGACCAAGTGCGCGCGATCATCGAAAAGCTCGCGCTGCTCGTCCGATATTTCGAGGTGATCGCGCCGGCCTATAGCGCCGGACCGGTCCAGGCACCTTACCGAGTGAGCGCGGCATGAGCGAACTTTTGTGGCAGCAACCCGCCGACATGCCGCTGGGCGTCGCGAAACTATCGAAACTGGCTTTCGACGGCGTCGATCTCGGCCCGCTGCACAGCCAGTTGCTCGACAAATATATTTTCGAGCCCGACAACGCCGCTGCGCTGATGGACCTCTCGATCATCGAGCAGCTCTTCGGCAACGAGCATGACGGCGTCGCGCGCCAGAGCGAAGCGCTGCGCCTGCGTCAGGTCTATCGCTCGCCCTCGACCGGCGAAGCGCCGGTGCTGCGGCTCCTGGCGCTTGCGGCGCCGGGCGACGTCGGGAACAACACGCCGCTCGAATTCCTGCTTGAAGGTTCGGACATCGCGCTGACCACGCTTTACATCGTTCCCGGCCACCCTTTGCCGGCGATCCCCGCGCATGATGTCGCGATCGTCGCGGCGTGCGAGAGCGACGCCAATCGCGCGGTTCTCGCCGAGATCGCGCGTTTGCTGCCGAGCTGGCCGAAGCCCGTGCTCAACCATCCCGATCAAATCGCCCTCCTGTCGCGCGAGCGGCTTTACGGCGTGGTTCAGTCGATCCCCGGCCTTTCGATCCCGGCGACGGTGCGGATCGATCGCACGACGCTCGGCGATATCGCCGGCGGCCGCAGCGCCTTGGAAAAACACTTGCCCGACGGCGCTTTCCCTGTCGTGGTGCGGCCGCTCGATTCCCATGCCGGCCGCGGCCTCAAAAAGATCGCCGACGCCGCGGCGCTGACGGCCTATCTCGCCGAGCGGCCGGAGCGCGGTTTCTACATCTCATCCTATATCGATTACCGCAGCCCCGACGGGCTCTTCCGCAAATATCGCGTCGTGTTCATCGCCGGCAAGCCTTACGCCTGCCACATGGCGATTGCCGATCAGTGGATGCTTTATTATCTCAATGCCGGCATGGCCGAGAGCGCGCAGAAAAAGATTGAAGAAGAGCGCTTCATGACCGGCTTCGATCATGAATTCGCCCGCCGCCATCGCGCGGCGCTTGCCGGCCTCGCAAGCCGCATCGGCCTCGATTATTTCGGCATCGATTGCGCCCAGACCGCCGAAGGCAAGCTGCTGCTGTTCGAAGCCGATATTGCGATGATTGTCCACCTCATGGATTCGCCGGCCGTCTTCCCCTACAAAGTGCCGCAGATGCGCAAGCTCTTCGCCGATTTCGGCGTGATGCTGAAGAACCGCGCATCCAGTCCCCAAGGGGAGAAGCTGGAATCCGTCGCATGAACGAATCGGGCCGCCCGCCGGATGGCCCGACCCTAGATCCTGAAGATTGGACCGAGCTGCGCGCGCTCGGGCACAAGATGCTCGACGACATGCTCGACGAGATGGCGCGGCTGCGCCAGCGTCCGGTCTGGACGCCCGTGCCGGAAAAGGTGAGGGCGAGCTTTCGCGAAGCGTTGCCGAAAGAGCCGGCGGCGCTCGATGCGGTCTATCGCGATTTCCAAGAGCGCATTCAGCCGTATTCCGCCGGCAACACGCATCCAAGCTTCATGGGCTGGGTGCAAGGCGGCGGCACCGCGATCGGCGCGCTCGCCGAGATGCTGGCCGCGGGAATGAATCCCAATTGCGGCGGCCGCGATCATGTCGCGATCGAGGTCGAGCGTCAGGTCGCGCGCTGGGCAGCGCAGATTTTCGGTTTCCCCGAAACCGCGAGCGGCATCTTCGTCACCGGCACCTCGATCGCGAATTTCATCGCGCTGACGGTGGCGCGGACCGCCCGGCTCGGCACGGAATCGCGGCGCGACGGCATCGCCGCTGCGGGGCAGAGGCTCACCGCTTATGTCTCGACGGCGGCGCATGGCTGCATCCGTCAGGCGATGGAGTTGGCGGGCTTCGGCAACGCAGCGCTGCGCATGATCGCGACCGACACCGCGCATCGCGTCGATCTCGCGGCGCTGCGGGGCGCGATCGCCGCCGATCGCGCAGCGGGCATGACGCCCTTCTTTCTCGTCGGCAATGCCGGCACGGTCGATATCGGCGCGATCGACGATCTCGCCGCGTTGGCGGCGCTTGCCCGGCAAGAGGGGCTTTGGTTCCATATCGACGGTGCGCTCGGCGCTCTGGCGATGCTGTCGCCCGAGCTGAAGCCGCTTTTTGCCGGCATCGAGCGCGCGGATTCGATCGCCTTCGATTTCCATAAATGGGGCCAGATCCCCTACGACGCCGGCTTCATCCTGGTGCGCGACGGCGAGCAGCATCGCGCGGCCTTTGCCTCGCCGGCGGCCTATCTCCGGCGCGAGGCGCGGGGGCTCGCCGGCGGCTCGCCCTGGCCGTGCGACTTCGGCCCTGACCTGTCGCGCGGCTTCCGCGCCCTCAAGACCTGGTTCACCTTCAAGACTTACGGCGCCGACCGGATTGGCGCCGAGATCGCCCGGAGCTGCTCGCTGGCGCGTTACCTGGCGCGGCGTGTGGCGGCGGAACCGAAACTCGAACTCCTGGCGCCGGTCGCGCTCAATATCGTCTGCTTCGGCTATCGCGGCGCGGCGCCCGACGCCCTCAATGCGGCAATCGTCGCCGAGCTGCATGAGCAAGGGATCGCTGCGCCCTCGACCACGACGGTTGACGGTCGGCTCGCGATCCGCGCCTGCCTCATCAATCACCGCATCCAGCCGGCGGATATCGACGCGCTGGTGGAGGCGGTTCTGGCCTGCGGCGCGAGCCTCACGAGCGCCTGAAGCGGGGCTTTGTTCTGCCCGAGTTTCAAAAAATGCTGCGGGTGCGAAAAATTCTGCCCGAGGCCCTAGCTTTTTCTCACAAAAAATTGCAAATTTCGGTCAGCCCCCCTGACGTACTTCTTGACTCGCCGCTCCACCATCACGATGCTGTTCTGGGAAGCCGCGCGCAATGACGGCCGAAGCCGGAGTGCTGCGGAGGGGCGAGAAAGGGGCTGTCGAGGGATATGCAGGCGAGGCAAGGACTCTACGATCCTCGCTACGAGCATGATGCGTGTGGCGTCGGGTTCATTGCGAACATCAAAAATCGCAAGAGCCACGCGATTCTGGCGAATGGCATCGAGATTCTGCACAACCTCGCCCATCGCGGGGCGGTCAGCGCCGACCCGCTTGCCGGCGACGGCGCCGGCCTGCTCATCCAGCTTCCGGACAAGCTGTTTCGCGCCGAGGCGGCGAGGCTGAACTTCACCCTGCCCGAGCTCGGCGCCTATGGCGTCGGGATGGTGTTCCTGCCGCGCCACGACGGCACGCGCCGCACCTGCGAAGAGATCATCACGCATTTCGTCAGCGCCGAGGGTCAAACGCTCCTGGGCTGGCGCGACGTCCCGGTCGATCCGACGGCCTTGGGCGACAGCATCCGCCCCAACGCGCCGATCATCCGCCAGTTCTTCGTCGCGCGCGGCGCCAATTGCGCCGATGCCGACGCGCTCGAGCGCAAGCTGTTCGTGATCCGCAAGCAGTCGCACAAAGAGCTGCGTTCGCGCGGCCTGCCCGACGCCGGCAGCTTCTACATCGCCAGCCTGTCGACGCGAACGGTCATCTACAAAGGCATGGTGATCGCCGAGCGCCTCAATCTCTTCTACAAGGATCTGAACGACGAGCGCACGGAATCGGCGCTGGCGCTCGTGCATGCGCGGTTCTCGACCAACACCTTCCCGACCTGGGAGCTGGCGCATCCGTTCCGCTATCTCGCGCATAACGGCGAGATCAACACGCTCCGCGGCAACATCAACTGGATGATGGCGCGGCGTCACTCGATGACGTCGAAGCTCCTGGGCCCCGATCTCGACAAGCTGTGGCCTTTGATCGGCGACGGCAATTCCGATTCCGCGACGCTCGACAACTGCCTCGAGCTGCTGGTCGCCGGCGGCTATCCGCTGCCGCATGCGCTCATGATGATGATCCCCGAGGCGTGGTCCGAGAACCCGCTGATGGATCCGGCGCGGCGGGCCTTCTACGAATATCACGCGGCGCTGATGGAGCCGTGGGACGGGCCGGCGGCGCTCGCTTTCACCGACGGCCGGCAGATCGGCGCGACGCTCGATCGCAACGGACTCCGCCCCGCGCGCTTTTTCATCACCGACGACGACCATGTCGTGATGGCGTCGGAAGCCGGCGTGCTCGACGTGCCGGAAGAGCGCATCGTGCGCAAATGGCGGCTCCAGCCCGGCAAGATGCTGCTCGTTGACCTCGAGCGCCAGCGCATCATCGACGACGACGAGCTCAAGGCCGAGATCGCGACGGCCAAGCCTTATCAAGAATGGCTCGACAAGACGCAGATCAGGATCGAAAGCCTGCCCGACGAGATCGCGCCGATGGCGCCGCCGCGCAGCGTGCTCTTGGATCGCCAGCAAGCCTTCGGCTACACGCAAGAAGACATCAACTTTTTCCTGAAGCCGATCGCGCTATCGGGCGAGGATACGGTTGGCTCGATGGGCCGCGACACGCCGCTCGCCGTGCTCTCGAAGCGGCCCAAGCTGCTCTTCGACTATTTCCAGCAGCGCTTCGCACAAGTCACCAACCCGCCGATCGATTCGATCCGCGAGGCGTTGGTGATGTCGCTGGTCTCGCTGGTCGGGCCGCGGCCGAACCTGCTCGATCTCGAAACCGGCGGCAAGCATATCCGCCTGGAGTTGCACAAGCCGATTCTCACCAACGTCGATCTCGAGAAGATCCGGCGCGTCGAGGACAATACCGGCGGCGCTTTCCGAACCTCGACGATCTCGATTTGCTATCCGGCGGCGAACGGTGCCGAGGGCATGCGGGCGGCGCTCGATGCCGTCTGCGCGAGCGCCGAGAATGCGGTGCGCGGCGGCCACAATATCATCGTCCTTTCCGACAGGCTGGTCGGGCCCGATCTGATAGCGATTCCGAGCCTGCTCGCGGTCGCGGCGGTCCATCATCATCTGATCCGCGGCGGCTTGCGCACCGAGGTCGGCCTCGTCGTCGAAACCGGCGAGGCGCGCCAGCTGCATGATTTCTGCCTGCTCGCCGGCTTCGGCGCGGAAGCGATCAATCCCTATCTCGCGTTCAACACGCTGTCCGCGCTACGGCACGAGTTCGATAAGGAGTTGAGCGAGGACGACGCGCACGAGGCCTATATCAAGGCGATCGCCAAGGGCATCCTCAAGGTGATGTCCAAGATGGGCATCTGCACCTTCCAGTCCTATTGCGGCGCGCAGATTTTCGACGCGATCGGCCTCAACGCCGAATTCCTCGACAAGTACTTCACCGGTACTGTCTCCGCGATCGGCGGTGTCGGCCTCGACGAGATCGCCGAAGAGACGATCCGGCGCCATCGGCTCGCTTTCGGCGACGCGCCGAACTATCGCGACGCGCTCGATCCCGGAGGCGAGTTCGCTTACCGCGTCCACGGCGAAGCGCATGCATGGAACGCCAACACGATCGCGCTGCTGCAGCACGCCGTGCGCGGCAATAATTACCGCAAGTTCAAGGAATACACGCGGCTCGTCGGCGAGCAGGAAGAGGCGCTGATCTCGCTGCGCGGCCTTCTCGAATTCGATTATGCCGAGAAGCCGATCCCGCTCGAGGAGGTCGAGCCGGCGCGCGAGATCGTCAAGCGCTTCGCCACCGGCGCGATGTCCTTCGGCTCGATCTCGTGGGAAGCGCACACGACCTTGGCGATCGCGATGAATCGCCTCGGCGGCCGCTCCAACACCGGCGAAGGCGGCGAGGACCCGCAACGCTATCGGCCGATGGCGAACGGCGATTCGATGCGATCGGCGATCAAGCAGGTCGCCTCCGGCCGCTTCGGCGTCAACATCGAATATCTCGTCAACGCGACCGATCTGCAGATCAAGATGGCGCAGGGGGCCAAGCCCGGTGAGGGCGGCCAGCTGCCCGGGCACAAGGTCTACCCGTGGATCGCCAAGACCCGGCACTCCACCCCCGGGGTGGGGCTGATC